>NZ_RCVI01000126.1:0-5630 GCF_003667455.1 Micromonospora sp. CV4
GATCCGGGCCGCCCGCCCGCCGGGGCGATCCGGGCCGCCCGCCCGCTGGGGCGATCCGGGCCGCCCGCCCCTGCTGGTTGATCAACTCGGTATCGGCGATGTCGCGGTGTCCCGGCCGACGGATGCCCCGATGTCGGCGATACCGAGTGGATCACCATGCGACGGGCCAGCCGCGCGTGCCGCGTGCGGCGGCAAATGCGTTGCCGGCGGTACGGGCGTCCGGCGAGGCTGGTCGCCGTGGAAACTGCGCGCGACGTCGAGGATCTGATCGCGGAGGCGGCCGCCGCGCCGGTCGACGGCTGGGGTTTCGACTGGCTGGCCGGTCGGGCCACCGAGGAACGCCCACCCTGGCGGTACGCCCGGTTGGTCGCCGACCGGATGGCGCACGCCGACGCGGCGCTGGACGTGGACACCGGCGGCGGCGAGGTGCTCGCCGAGGTGCCCCGGCCACCACGGCTGCTGACGGCCACCGAGGCGTGGCCGCCCAACGTGGAGGTCGCCCGGCGTACCCTGCGGCGGGTCGGTGCGCGGGTCGTGGCGGTGGCCCCGGCCGCGCCGCTGCCGTTCCGCGACGCCTCCTTCGACCTGGTGGTCAGCCGGCATCCCGTCCACACCGACTGGGCGGAGACCGCCCGTGTGCTGCGTCCCGGTGGGACGTTCCTGTCCCAGCAGATCGGGGCGGGCACCATGCGGGAGGTGAGCGAGGCGATGCTCGGCCCGCTGCCGTCGCCGACCCAGCGGCACCCCGAGCAGGCGGTGGCCGCCGCCCGGGCCGCCGGTCTGACCGTCGTCGATCTGCGCCGGGCCACGCTGCGGGCCGTCTTCCACGACGTCGGCGCGGTGGTGTGGTTCCTGCGCAAGGTGATCTGGACCGTGCCCGGCTTCACCGTGGACCGCTACCGTCCGCAGCTGCTCGCCCTGCACCACCGCATCACCACCGAGGGTCCCTTCCAGGCCCACGCCCAGCGCTTCCTCATCGAAGCGAACCGTCCCTGACCGCCCCGCCCCGCCGATCACGAGGACCGGACCGGGTCAGTGCGGGTGGGTCCGGTGGTGGGCGGCCAGGACGTCCGCGCCGAAGTCGCTCGCCGGGCGGCGCAGCAGGGTGTGCGCGTGGTTGCCGTCCTCGGCGGTGTTGTCGTACTCGATCAGTAGGTCGTCGCCCTGCACCCGGTAGTAGTGCCGCTGCCCGGCACGGGTCGGGCCGGCCCAGGCGAAGTGCAGCTGGCCGCCGTCGAGCCGGCGGGCCTCCCGGATCGCCAGCTCCGGTGGCAGCCGGTCCAGGTAGAGCGCGACCACCTGGTCCAGCAGCGCCCGGCCGGTGGGCCCGAGCCGGTTCGCCGGCACGCCGAGCGGCTCCAACGGGCCGTCGACCCGCCCGCGGGTGGCGCTGACGATGTCCGTCGGGGCGTCGTCGGCGATGATCGCGGCGGCCCGCTCGGCCGGGCCGAGCGCGTCGAGCAGCGCGCGGGCCAGGTCCTCCTCCGGGCCGAGCGGGCGGGAGACGGGCCGGCCGGCGTACCGCACCGCGGCCGGGTTGGCGCCGAAGAAGATCGGGGCGGGGGAGACCTGGTCGTCCACCACCGTCATGCTGACCGACAGGTGGTGGCCCTCCAGCCGCCACGCCCAGGGGTCGTCGCGCGCGGGATCGCCGAACACCGCGACCCAGTAGTCGCCGCTGTGCCGCCCCCGCCCCCAGCCCTCGGCCCGGTCCAGCACCTCCTCCAGGGCGACGATCGCCATCGCCTGCGCGTACGCCGAGGGGCTGAGCGCGGTGGCCAGCAGCCGGTGCGCGGCCTTGCGCCCGGCGATGTCCAGCTCGGCGAGGCAGGCGCCGGGGCGGGGCCGGGGCCGGTACTCCAGCCAGCGCCGGGCCGCCTCGTCGTCGAACGGGTGCACGGCCTGGTCGCGGGCCGCAGGGTCGAGCGCAGCCAGCAGCGCGGTGCCGGCGGCGCGCATCTGCTCGGGCAGGGGATCTTCCACCGACCCTGTATACCGGCCCTGCGGGGCCGGTGTCAGCCGGCCCGCAGCAGCTCCGTCATCTCCGGCAGGTCGAAGAACTGCGCCGTCTCCGCCGCGGACGGGTTGCCGTGCTCCGGGTCGGCGCCCGCGGCGAGCAGCGCGCGGACCGCCTCGGTGCTGCTGCGGAAGACCGCGGCGGCCAGCGCCGTCTGGCCCCGGTCGTTGCTCCGGGAGTGGTCCGCGCCGCGATCCAGCAGGGCGGCGACCGTGGCCGGGTGCGCGTGGTACGCGGCCAGGATCAGCAGCGTGTCGCCCTTGTCGTTGGTCAGGTTCACCGGCAGGCCGGCGTCGACCTGCGCGGCAAGCTCCTCCGTGGAGCCGGCGCGGGCCAGGTCGAACATCTGGTGCGCGAACGCCAGCGTCTCGGCGTCGAGGTCCTCGGTCACCGGTCCAGGTTAGTCGCCGGGGCCCTGATAGGTTGCTCGGCCGGCGCGCGGTGGGGTGGGGTCCGATGGGTGAGACGGTGTACGTGGGCAACGCCGGTGTCGACGGCGCCGGCAACGCGGGTTGGCTGCTCGGGCACTTCGCGCCGCCGGGGGAGGTCCTGCACAGCACCGACGTCGAGGTGAAGTGGGGTGTGCACCCGCCCGGGGAGGCCCGCTCGCGGTGGGCGACCGGTGAACGGCGGACCACGCTGCTCGTGCTGGTCGAGGGACGGTTCCGGGTGGAGCTTCCGGACCGGACGGTGCGCCTGGCCGCGCCGGGCGACTACGTGGTGTGGGCCCGCGGGGTGGACCACTCCTGGTACGCCGAGTTCGCCTCCGTGGTGCTGACCGTGCGGTGGCCGTCGCTGCCCGGCTACCGGGTGGAGCCGCCGATCCTGCGCTGAGCCGGCCGCGGTCGTGCCGGCGTCCCGACAGGTGGAATTGCCTACTAAACCTATAGGCTTTGCCGGCTAGAGTACGGGGGCACGCGCCGAACAACCCGAGGACCGTCATGAGCCACCACCGTCCGGAGCCCGACCTGCTCGCCCTCGCAGCCCGCTGGGCCGATCCGGCCACCTGGCCGGTGGCGCTGCGCTTCGACCCCGCCGAACGCTGGTACGCCCGGCTGGCCGCCGACGCCGAGCACGAGGTGTGGGCGCTGAGCTGGCTGCCCGGGCAGGGCACCGACCTGCACGATCACGGTGGCTCCGCCGGGGCGTTCCGGGTCGTCGCCGGGGTGCTCACCGAGGAGACGGTCGGCGGCGGTCGGTTGCGCCCGCGCCTGCTGCCCACCGGGGCCGGTCGCCGCTTCGGTCCCCGGCACGTGCACGCGGTGACCAACCGGGGCGCGACGCCGGCGGTCAGCGTGCACGTCTACCGGCCGGCGCTGCGCCGGATGACCCGCTACCACCTCCTCGACGGTCGGCTGCGCGTCGCCGAGGTCGCCGAGGCCGGCCGGTCCTGGTGACCGCCGGGCAGCCAGCACCCACCCCTCAGCACCGGAAGGAACCGAGAATGCAGATGACCGCCGAGCGCTGTCCCGCCCCCGTGCCGCCGCCGGGATCCCGGGGCATCGACGAGATCCTGGCCGCCGCGCGTGCCCGACTCGACCGGCTCGACCCGGAGCGGGCGCACCTCGCGTACCGGACCGGCGCGCTGCTGGTCGACATCCGGCCGGCCGCTCAGCGGGCCGCGCACGGCATCGTCCCGGGCTCGCTCGCGATCGAGCGCAACGTGCTGGAGTGGCGCTTCGACCCGCGCTGCCCGGCCCGCCTGCCGCAGGCGGTCGACTACGACGTGCCCGTGGTGATCCTCTGCCAGGAGGGCTACACCTCGTCGCTGGCCGCCGCCGCCCTGCGGGACATCGGCCTGCACCGCGCCACCGACGTGGTCGGTGGATTCGCCGCCTGGCGGATCGCCGGCCTGCCCGCCCTCGGCCCGACCCCGCTGCACCGAGCGTCCCCCCTCGCGCCGCCGGTCACCGCCGGCCCGGCGCGCCGCTGACCGCCACGCCGCACCGGGCGTGGCGGGCGTACCGCCACTCAGGAGGCATCATGTCCGTCGTCGCCATCCCCGCGCGCCCCCACTCGGCGCGCCGTCCCGACCGGGCCGCACCCGCCCGCCCACGCGCCGTCCCGACCCTGACCATCACCCTCGACCTCGCCCCGGGGCCGCTGAGCCCACGGCTGGCCCGGCTGGTCCAGCTGCTCGGCGAGCTGGCCGAGGCGGGGGAGGGCCGACTGCGCGCGGTGGACGATCTTCCACGGGAGCCGCGACCGGCTGCCACCGACCGCGCGGAGCCGTCCACCGCCATCGACACGGACCAGGTGTCCATCCTGGCCGGCTCCCGGATCGTCCGCCGGGGCGACCGGGTCGTCCCGCTGACCCGCATCGAGTACGAGCTGCTGCTGTTCCTGGCCGAGCGACCGCGCCGGGTCTTCACCCGCCTCCAGCTGCTGGCCAACGTCTGGGGTTACGAGCACGCCGTGGCCCGGACGGTGGACGTGCACGTCCGACGGCTGCGCGCCAAGCTGACCGGGGTGCCGGTCGTCACCACCGTCTACGGCGTGGGTTACCGGCTGGCCGACGAGGCGCCGATCACCGTGGACGGCAGCCGCTGAACATCGCTCGACTTTCAACGTCACGGGCGGCGAAACGGCCCCGGGGGAACCGGGCGGGGACCCCCGTATCGGGTCATCCTGGCGGCTCTGCTGTAATCATCGGGCGGCGTACGCAGAGCGAGCAGACGGCTCCTATGTGTTCGTCAATTGTCACATTCATGCAACGCAGCCGCCTCTTGACCCTCGCCCGGACGCCGGGAAGCATCGATGAAGCGGCGTCCCGGGCCGTGGGGAGATACCCGGACCAGCCAAGGAGGACCATGTCGGTCAGCCCCGCTTCGTCGCGCGCCGGATGGCATACGTCCCAACCCGCGGTGCCCGGTCGGCCACCGGGCGGCCAACGCCGCCCGGCGAACACCGCCGCGCCCGTGCTCACCGTGACGCTGTCCATTCCGCTGGCCTGCGAGGAGTCGCTGACCCCGCCGGCGCGCCGGCTGCTCGAGGCGGCCCGCGAGCTGCTGGAACGGGGCGAGGCCGTGATCACCAGCTCCGTCCCGGTCGAACGCCGCGCCGACGCGGTGCCGGCCAACCGGTCACCGGCCAGGCCGCTGAGCCCGACCATCCCGGCCCTGCACATCCTCGCCTCGTCCCGTTCGGTGCTGCGCGACGACGAGCCGCTGCCCCTGACCCGGCTGGAGTTCGACCTTTTGCTGCACCTGGTCGCGCACCCCCGGCGGGTCTTCACCCGGCTGCAACTGCTCAACGCCGTGTGGGGCTACGAGCACGCCGGTGTCCGCACCGTCGATGTGCACGTGCGCCGGCTGCGCGGCAAGGTCGGTGTCGACGTTCCCCTGGTCACCACCGTCTACGGCGTCGGCTACCGGCTGGCCGACGACGCCCGCGTCACCATCGACCGCACCGGCTGACCGGCGGCGCCGTCCGGCCCGACCCGGGGCAGGATGGTCCGGTGCGCATCCGCCCCATCTCGCCCGACCTGCTCGTCACCGAGCTGACCGGCCGGCTGGCTGACGACGCGACCCGCGCCGCGACCGCCGCCGCCGGGCCCGCGCGCCTGCGCGTGGCCGTGGACGGCGCCCCCGCCGCCGGACCGGACGCGCTGGCC
>NZ_RCVI01000288.1:0-5481 GCF_003667455.1 Micromonospora sp. CV4
AACGGGGGCGCCGCCCGCACTGGTGTGCGGGCGGCGCCGGGAGGGGTTGGGGTGCTACCAGAATCGGCGGCGCTTGGCCTTTTGGGGGCGGATCAGGTCCGCGCCCCGGGTCAGCAGTCGGGTCGCCCCGGAGGGACCACGCCGGGCCTCCAGGGTGTGGCTGAGTCGGCGGGCGCCGGCCGCGGCCAGCGGCACCGCGATCGCCATCACCGCCCACTGTGCGATGCGCTTCTGGATCATGTGGGTTCACCTCCGTCAGTGGCTCCTGAGAGGGGTGATACCCAGCGTGACGTGCCGGTAAGCCTCGCCTCAGCCCACCGGGGCGACCGGGTTGGGCAGCGCGCCACCGAACCGCCGGTCGCGCTGGGCGTACAGCTCGCACGCGTACCAGAGGTGACGGCGGTCGAAATCCGGCCAGAGCGTGTCCAGGAAGACCAGCTCGGCGTACGCGGTCTGCCAGAGCAGGAAGTTGGAGATCCGCTCCTCGCCCGACGGGCGCAGGAACAGGTCCACCTCCGGAATCTCCGGGTGGTAGAGGTACTTCGCCACGGTCTTCTCGGTGACCTTCGCCGGGTCCAGCCGGCCGGCCGCCACGTCCCGGGCGATCGCGGCGGCGGCGTCGCCGATCTCCGCCTGACCGCCGTAGTTGACGCAGAACTGGAGGGTCAGTGTCGAGTTGCCGCGGGACATCTCCTCGGCGGTCTGCAACTCGGAGATGACGCTCTTCCACAACCGCCCGGGCCGGCCCGACCAGACCACCCGTACGCCGAGGTCGACCAACTGGTCACGGCGGCGGCGGATGACGTCCCGGTTGAACCCCATCAGGAACCGCACCTCGTCGGGTGAGCGCCGCCAGTTCTCGGTGGAGAACGCGTACGCCGACAGGTAGGGGATGCCCATCTCGATGGCGCCCTCGATGGTGTCGAAGAGGCTGTGCTCCCCCGCCTCGTGACCCTTGGTGCGGGGCAGGCCGCGTTCCTTGGCCCACCGACCGTTGCCGTCCATCACCACGGCGACGTGCTTCGGCACCGCCTCGGTGGGCAGCGCCGGCGGCCGGGCGCCCGACGGGTGCGGTGTCGGCGGCATCGGCTCACGCCGGCCGGCCCTCATCGATCGGATCACTCGGCTCTCTCCCTGCTCGCACCGTCCGCCCCGGCCTCCACGTCGCCGTGCGGCCGGAGCATCGCGGCCCCGGCGTCGCCCGACGGCGGGACCGCGCCGGCCGCCGAGGGACCCCGGTCGACCAGCGGCAGCGAGCGTAGCGCGCGTTCCAGGTGCCACTGCAGGTGAGCCGCTACCAGCCCACTGCACTCCCGGCGTACGCCGGACTCGGTGGCGTCGGCGAGTACCCAGTCGCCGGTGGTCAGCGCGGACATCAGGTCGATGGTGGCCGGCGCGGGATGGGCCGCGCCGGGCGGCCGACAATCCGGACAGACCGCGCCGCCGGCCGGCACGGAGAACGCCCGGTGCCGCCCCGGTGTGCCGCAGACCGCGCACGCGGTCAGCGCCGGCGCCCAGCCCGCGAGGGCCATCCCGCGCAGCAGGTACGCGTCGAGCACCAGGGTGGTGGCGTGCTCGCCGCGGGACAGCGCCTTCAGCGCGCCCACGGTGAGCTGGAACAGCCGCAGCGACGGCTCCCGCTCCACCGGGGTCAGCCGCTCGGCGGTCTCGGCGATCGCGCTGGCCGCCGTGTAGCGGGGATAGTCCCCGAGGAACCGCTTGCCGTACAGGTCGATGCCCTCGACCTGGCTGACGGTGTGCAGCGAGCTGCCCAGGTTGCCCTTCGGGTCACCGGCGAGCTGGAGGTCGACGTGGCCGAACGGCTCCAGCCGGGCACCGAACTTGCTGGTGGTGCGCCGGATCCCCCGGGCCACCGCGCGCAGCCGGCCGTGCCGGCGCGTCAGCAGTGTGATGATCCGGTCGGACTCGCCGAGCTTCTGCACGCGCAGCACCACCGCGTCGTCGCGGTAGAGCTGTCGGCGGTACCCGGCCATCGGACCATTCTCCCTCGGGGTGTGAAATCAGGGTCGGCTCGGGGTGGATGCGCGGAGGAACCCCGATGCGGCGGGCCCGTGACCGGCCGTAGCGTGCTCGCCATGGCACTGCACCAGACCACCGCTGACCTCCGCCGTCGCGCCGCCGCCCCGGTCGCGCTGGGGCTGACCACCGCGCTCATCCTGCTCGCCGGGTGCGACAACCTGTCGTTCCGCCGACTCGACTACGACAACACCGAGACGGTGAAGATCACCGGGATCCGGGTGCAGGGCGGATCGGGCGATGTGGTGGTCCGGGGCACCGGCCCCGCCGGGGAGGCGCGGATCAAGCGGGTGGTGCGCTACCAGGGCGGCGAGCCGGACAACGCCCGGTACGAGATCGAGGGCAGCGAGCTGGTGCTGGACACCGACTGCGGCTCGCGGTGCAGCATCTCGTACGAGGTGACCGTGCCGGAGGGTGTGGCCGTGCAGGGCGAGGTCGGGTCCGGCAACATCGAGCTGAGCCGGGTCGGCACGGTGGAGCTGCGGTTGGGCTCGGGCGATGTGCGGGTCGCCGACGCCTCCGGCGCGCTCGAGGTGGAGACCCGTTCGGGCAACATCGACGTGAGTGAGACCAGTGCGGCGGTACGGCTGCGCGCCTCGTCCGGGGACATCACGGCGCGCCGGCTGGGCGGCACCGTCGACGCCGAGGCCAGCTCCGGCAATGTCACCGTCGAGCTGGACAAGCCCGCCTCCGCCCGCGCACACGCCTCCAGCGGGGACGTCACGCTGCTGGTGCCGTCGGGCAGCTACCGGGTCCGGTCCAACGCCGGTTCCGGCGACGAGAACGTCAGCGTCGCCGACAACCCGGCGGCGTCCCTGGTGCTCGACGGTTCGGCCGGCAGCGGCAACGTCACGATCAGCCAGCGCTGACCTCGACCGGGGCCACCTCTTCGGCCACGCGCTGCGCCGGCACCACCGCCCGTCCGACGTTCTCCCCCGCCGGCCCGGCGCCGGACCGGACCGCCGGGTCGGCGCCGGACCGGACCGCCGGGTCGCCGGCGCGAGTTGTCGATCCGGCGGGGTGCGACCGGCCGCCGGGCACCAGCTCCGGCGGTCGCCGGGCGGCGAGATCCTCGACCCAGCCGACGGCCAGGGTGACCAGCCCCACCAGCACGAAGACCAGCAGCACCCGGACGGCCAACCCGAGCGGATCCTGGTGGGACCAGCCGACCACGTCCACCAGCGGGGTGAGCGCCACCACGAAGGGCATGTGCCAGAGGTAGACCGTGAGCGCGCGCCGGTTGACCACGGTCACCGCCCGGTCGGCCAGCCGGGTACGCCCCAGCCAGGCGATCCCCTCCGGCGCACGACCCAGGACGATCAGGATGAACGCCGCCGACCAGAGGGCGTTGCCCAGATGGTTGTCGTTGAGGTCGTACCCCCGTGGGCCCGGATGCGTCATGATCCAGGCCCCGCCGCCCACCGCGAGCGCCAGCGCCAGCGGATAGAGCACCCGGCCGGCGAGGCGGCGCAGCATCCCGGCGTGGTGGGCGAAGCCGAGGAGCCACGCGCCGAAGTAGAGCCCGAACTCGCGCAGCACCGGCGGCGCCGGGTAGATCCCCGCCTCGACAGCCACCAGCAGGAGGTACGGGGCGAGCAGGGTGGGCAGCGGGGCGCGCCGGAACAGCCAGAACGCGACCGGCGAGGCGAGTACGAACCAGAGGTAGTCGCGCAGGTACCAGATGACGCTCAGCGCCAGCGCGCCCCAGTGGTTCGCCGGTGGATCGGCGATCGGGAACAGCCACAGCAGCAGCCGGGGCGACACCGGTAGCCCGGTGAACAGCATGGCCGGTACGAAGATCACCGCCAACACCCACAGCGACGGCAGCAACCGGCGCAGCCGGCGGCCGACCGCCGCCGGTCCGGAGCGGGTCAACGAGGCGGCCATCAGCGAGCCGGCCAGCGCGAACATCACCGACATGGCCGGGAAGACGAGAGTGAGGGTCGCCCACCCGGTGACGTGGTAGACGACCACCCGGACGATGGCGAGGAAACGGAGCAGATCGAGGTATCTGTTGCGCATCAGCCTGCATCTGGGTCGGGGACGCCGGGCGTACCTCCCCTACCCTTCGCGGCCGCGGCGCCAAACGGCCGGCACCCCGACCAAACGTGACATTGCCCCTCGACCCGACCGAAGATGATCACCCTCCCGGTCCGACCGGATGCCCGGCCGGACCGGCGGGGTCGGTCAGAAGCCCAGCTTGCGCAGCTGCCTCGGATCGCGCTGCCAGTCCTTCGCCACCCGTACGTGCAGGTCCAGGTAGACCCGACCGCCGAGCAGCTCCTCGATCTGCCGGCGGGCGGTGGTGCCGACCTCCTTGAGCCGGCTCGCCTTGTGACCGAGAACGATGGCCTTCTGACTGGGCCGTTCCACGTACAGGTCGGCGTAGATCTTCATGACCTGACCCTCGGGGATCATCTCCTCCACCACCACGGCGATGGAGTGCGGCAGCTCGTCACGGACCCCCTCCAGGGCGGCCTCGCGGATCAGCTCCGCGACCAGCACCTGCTCGGGATCGTCGGTCAGCATGTCGTCCGGGTAGAGCTGCGGTGACGACGGCAGGTAGCTGGTCATCACGTCGACCAGTGTGTCCACCTGGTGCCCGGAGACCGCGCTCACCGGCACGATCTCGGCGAACTCCCCCATCCGGCTCACCGCGAGCAACTGCTCCGCCAGGCGACGCTTGTCGACCAGGTCGGTCTTGGTGACCACCGCCAGCACGGTCGCCTTCAGCCCGGCCAGCTCACCGGTGATGAACTTGTCGCCCCGCCCGACCGGTTCGTTGGCCGGGATGCACAGGCCGATCACGTCGACCTCGGTCCAGGTCGACCGGACCAGGTCGTTGAGGCGCTCGCCGAGCAGCGTACGGGGGCGGTGCAGGCCCGGCGTGTCGACCAGGACCAGCTGCGATTCCGGCCGGTGCAGCACGGCCCGGATGACGTGCCGGGTGGTCTGCGGCTTGTTCGAGGTGATCGCGATCTTGGTGCCGATGATGGCGTTGGTCAGCGTGGACTTGCCGGCGTTGGGCCGGCCGACGAAGCAGCCGAACCCGGCCCGGTACGGGCGGCCGTCCGGGTCCTGGACGGGGCTCACTGCGTCACCGTGCCGAGCACGGTGCCGTTCGGCGCCGCCACGTGGATCGGCGCGTCCACGGCGAGGTCGCGCACCGCGGCGTGCCCGGCGCCGTCCAGCGTCGACGCCTCGGTCACCACCACCGCCGCCTCCAGCCGGCTCGCCCCGGCCGCCACGGCCGAGGCCACCGCCAACTGCAACGCCGTGAGAGTCAACGAGGGCAGCGCGACGCTGGCCGCCGCGTACGTCCGGCCGTCCTGGTCCCGGACCGCGGCGCCTTCGACGGCACCGACCCGACCACGGGCTCCCCGGGCCAGGACGACCAGCTTGCCGTCCTCGGCGCTCAGCGGGGCCGGCGCGGTGGGGGTGGGC
>NZ_RCVI01000125.1:0-5435 GCF_003667455.1 Micromonospora sp. CV4
GGGTGGGGGTGCGACGGGGGACAGCCCGGTTGTCGGAATCTTGCAACCAGGGCTGAAATTTGCCGAAAGATTACAAGCGTGTTGCAGCGACTGTCAATGCATGGACATTCATCACTGCCTTGCGATCGCCGCTACACGCGCCCCGGCGGCGGTTGGTTCGATCCGGCCCAGAAATTTCCATCCCGGGGTGATCCGCACGCCCCTTCGGTCCGTACTGGATGGGGGAGCAGGGGTCGGCCGGTGGTGCGCCGCCGCGAGACGATCGAGGAGCAGATGGCCCGGGCAAAGCAGAACCAGAAGGCGCCCCCCGTCCGGACCAGCGCCAGCAGTCGGGGGGTGCGAACCCGGTCACGGTCGGCGACCACCCTGCTGATCGCGTCGGTGCTCGCCGCGCTCTGGGCGGCGACCATGCTGACCGGCGCGGGTCAGAAGGCTTACGCGTACGGCTTCTTCTTCACCGAGTTCTTCGCCGGCGTGATCGCCCTGGTGTCGCTGAGCCTCACCGTGATGCTCGGCCTGCTCGCCACCGACCGCCTCGTGCTGCGCATCTCGCACCGGGTGCTGTTGCAGTCGGCGCACCGGGCCACCGGCGTACTCGGCGTCGCCGGGCTGCTCTTCCACGTGCTGACGAAGATCGCGACCGGGCGGGCGGCGGCGACCGACGCTCTGGTGCCGTTCGTCGGCGGCCGGGGGCTCTACGTCGGGCTCGGCACGGTGGCCGCCCTGCTGATGGCCAGCGTGATCTGGACCGGCATCATCCGCGCCCGCTTCGCCGGCGTCGGTCCGAAGTGGCTCTGGCGCTCGCTGCACTCCATGGCGTACGTCGCCTGGCCGTTCGCCCTGTTCCACGGCCTCAACGCCGGTCGGGCCGCGCAGTCCTGGGTGGTGTTCAGCTACCTCGCCTGCGTCCTTCTGGTGGTGCTGGCGTTGCTCGTCCGGCTCTCGGTCACCATCGGCCGGCGCAGCCGCGAGCAGCACCAGGCCGCCGTGCGCAACGCGGTGATGGCCGGCCGGGTCGGCGACGAGGGTCGCGGCCGGACCGTGCTGGCCGGGCTCGGCCGACGCCGCGACAGCGGAGCGGAGAAGCGGCCCGCCTGGGCGGAGACCACCACCGCCACGTGGGCCGCGCCGGCCACCGCCCGCCCGCGCGACCCCGAGCGCTTCACCGTTCCGGTGGTGCCCGAGCCGGGCTCGCTCAGCGAACCCGTCCGGCCCAGCCGACGCCGGCGCGACGAGCAGCCGGTGGCCCGCCGGGGCACCGAACGGGCCGCGCGCGACCGGCGCGACGAGGAAGAGCTGGAGCCGGTGGCCCGGCGCCGCGGCGAGCGCGTCCGCGACCGGGACGAGGCGGTCCCGACCGGGCGGCGGCGAAGCGGCGCGCCGGTCGAGGAGCCGGTCGCCGAGCGGTCCACCCGCCGGTCCCGCACGGAGGACGACGGCACCCGGTACTCGACCCCGCCCCGGCGGATCGAGGAGCCCGAGGAGCCGTGGGACAGCCCACGCCGGTGGCAGGCCGCGGAGCCGATCTCGGCCGGCCCGGTCTCCGCCGAGCCGATCTCCGCTGGGCCGATCTCCGCGGCGCCGCGCAGCGGCAGCGGCCGGCACAGCGCCGAGGACGACCTGCCGGAGGAGCCGGACTACTGGCGCCCGCCGGCCCGGTACGTGCCGGACGAGGTCGCGCCTCCCGTGGACGACACCCCGACCCTGGTCGACCTGGCGTCCCGCCGTGCCCGACGGGCCGAGGGCCGGGCCGCCAAGCGCCGCAAGGCCAACGCGGACGCGGTGGACGGGGCGTACTGGGCCGGGTTGCGGGGTGAGGCGAAGTGATGCGTACGACCGTGCCTCCGGTGGCCTGCGTCGGCGAGCCCCGGCTCACCGCCGGGTTCGCCGAGTTCGGCCGGCTGGACCTGGCCGCGCACGACGAGGTGCACGGGCCGATCGGCCCGATGGAACCGGCCCAGCTGCTCCGGCTCGCCGAGGGCATGCAGCTCAAGGGCAAGGGCGGGGCGGGTTTCCCGTTCGCCCGCAAGATGCGCGCGGTGCTGGAGTCCTGCGAGCGGCAGGACCTCGCCGCCGTGGTGGTGGTCAACGCCAGCGAGGGGGAACCGGCCAGCTGGAAGGACAAGGTGCTGCTGACCCGCGCCCCGCACCTGATCCTGGACGGGGCGGCGCTGGCCGCGTACGCGCTGGACGCCGACGAGATCGTCATCGGCGTGGCGGACGACGGGGTCGGCCGGGACTCGCTGATGGAAGCGCTCGAAGAGCGCCGGATGCCGGTGCAGACGACGATCGTCACCGTGCCGCACCGGTTCATCTCCGGCGAGGGCGGCGCGCTTGTCAACGGGATCAACGGGCTGCCGCACATCCCGCCGGGCACCAAGAAGCGCTCCAGCGACTCCGGGGTCAGCGGCCTGCCCACCCTGCTGTCCAACGCCGAGACGTTCGCCCAACTCGCCGTCGGTGCCCGACTGGGCCCGTACGAGTACGCGGCGCTCGGCACCGACGACGAGCCAGGCACCGTGCTGCTCACCGTGACCGGCGCGGCCGGCCGACCGGCGGTGGTGGAGTGCACCGCCGGTATGCCGCTGCGCGACGTCCTCGACCTGTGCGAGGTGCCCGACGTCCAGGGCATCCTGATGGGCGGCTACCACGGCAAGTGGATCACCCCCGAGGCGGCGGAGAAGGCCGAGGTCTCCCGCAAGGGCCTGGCCGCGGTCGGCGGCACCCTCGGCGCGGGCATCATCATCCCGATCGGTGTCGACACCTGCCCGCTCGGTGAGGCCGCCCAGGTGGTGCGCTACCTGGCCGGTGAGTCCGCCGGCCAGTGCGGACCGTGCAAGATGGGCCTGCCGGACCTGGCCCGCGCGGTGGACCTGGCGGTCGCCGGCAGCCAACCGGCGGAGGTGGTGCGGGCCGCCGCCGGCGAGGTGAAGGGCCGGGGCGCGTGCAGCCACCCGGACGGCACCGCCCGGTTCGCCCTCTCCGCGATCGAGGTCTTCGCCGACGACCTGCGGCTGCACAGCACCGGCGACGGCTGCGGCCGGCGGGTCAAGGGCGTGATGGGGCTGCCGGGCGCGCCGGACGGAGACCCGCAGAAGCTCACCCTGGACTGGTCGCGCTGCGACGGGCACGGGCTCTGCGCGCACGTGGTGCCCGACTTCATCCGCCTGGACGCCAACGGTTACCCCGCCTTCCCGCCCACCCCCGTGCCGACCTGGCTGCGGGAGGGCGCGTTGAAGGCGGTCAAGGTCTGCCCGGAGCTCGCCCTCCGACTAGCGAAGGCCGAGTAGGAGAGGGCCCCTTCCGGACGCCTCGGGCGGAGGAGGGTGCCTTTCCTGACGACTGTGGAGGGAGACGCGGATGCGCAGCTGGCACGTACGGAGGTGGCCGCGGCGGGCCGTCGCACCGGCCGCCGCGCTGGTCGCCGTCGGGGTGCCCCTCGCGGTCGCCGCCACCGTCCTGGCGGTACGCGCGCTGCCCCGGGTGGACCGGGCCACGCTGACGACCGGCGCGCAGTTCGCCAACGCCGCCGCCACGGCCACGATCCTGCTCGACCCGAGCATGCTCGCCAGCCTGGTGGAGAGCCGGCGCTGGCGGCAGATCGGCCGGGTGCGGAGCCGCCGGTTCCTCTCCGGCCCCGGCTGGTGGGCGATGCTCCAGGCCGACGTGCGCCGGTTGCGCCGGCACCCCAGCGCCCTGCTGATCTGGACGGCGCTGATCCTCGTCCAGTACGCCGCCGCGCTCGCCCTGCCCGGCCTGGCCGGCGCCGCGCAGGTGGTGTTCGGTTACCTCGCCACCGACCGGCTGACCGGTGGCCTGCGGTCGATCAGCCGGTCGCCGGGGTTGCGCCGGGCGCTCGGCGGGAGCGACGCGGCGCTACGGGGGATCCACGTGGTGGTGCCGGCGATCGGCGCGGGGCTGTGGTGGCTGCTGACCGTGCCGACGGTCGACGGTGGGCCGCCCTGGCTGGGGCCGGTGCTGGCGCTCGGGGTGGTGGCCGCCGCGTGGCGCAGCGGCACCCGACCACCGATCAACTACGGCGGCGCGACGGTGAACACGCCGTTCGGGATGATCCCGGTCGACCTGCTGCGCCAGGGCGGGCGCGGGCCGGCGCTGCTCGCCGTACTGGTCCTGGTCCGCCTGTTCCTGGGCTGACCGCGCGGGGTTCGCCCGGGGCGGCTCCGCCGTCCAACCGGCGGACCATGTTCATGATCGTCTCGACCTCTGCGCCGCCTCGGGGGTGCCGACGGAGGCGTCGAGCTGGCGGAGCGCGCCGGCGATCGTCGCGACGCCCTCCTCGATGTCCGATGCGGTGTTCGCCGCGTAGCCGAGCACCAGACCTGACCGGTGCGGCCGCTGGCAGTGCCAGGACAGCGGTTGCACCTTCACGCCGCGGGCCAACGTCGCCGCGGCCAGCTCAGTGTCGGCCAGCTCGGCGTCCAGTGTGATCATCAGGTGCAGCCCGGCGGCCGCGCCGTGCACGGTCGCACCGGGCAGGTGCCGGGTCAGCGCGGCGATCATCGCGTCGCGGCGACGGATGTGTCGGCGTCGCAGCAGCCGGAGTTGTCGCTCCAGCGCGCCGGAGGTCATCAGCTCCGCCAGCACCAGTTGCGGCAGCACGGCGTTGCCCAGGTCGGCGTTGCGCTTGGCGGCGACCACCGCCTCCCGGAGGCGGGCCGGCACGAGCAGCCAGCCGACCCGCAGCGCCGGGGCGAGCAGTTTGGACACGCTGCCGGCGTAGCAGACCTGCTCGGGCAGCAGGCCGCGCAGCGCCGGCACCGGCGGCCGGTCGTAGCGGTGCTCGGCGTCGTAGTCGTCCTCGATGATCAGACCGCCGGCCCGGGCCCAGTCGACGAGTTGGCGGCGGCGGTCGCCGTCGAGCACCACGCCGGTCGGGAACTGGTGCGCGGGGGTGAGCATCACCGCGGGCGCACCGCTGGCGGCCAGCTCGTCGACGCGCAGGCCGGCGCCGTCCACCGCGACCGGCGGGGTGGGGATCCCCCAGTTGTTCAGGTGCTGCCGTACGCCCAACGAGCCCGGGTCCTCGACCGCGATCCGGTCGACGCCGGCCGGGCCGAGCGCCTGGGCGAGCAGCCCGAGCGCCTGGGACACGCCCGCCACGATGATCACCTCGGCGGGGTCGACGGCGACGCCCCGGCTGCGGGCCAGCCAGGCGGCCACGGCCCGGCGCAGCGCGGGCGTGCCGCACGGGTCGCCGTAGCCCAGGTCGGCCGCGACGAGGTGGCGCAGCACGGTCCGTTCGGCGCGCAGCCAGTCCGCGCGCGGAAAGGCGGCCAGGTCGGGTATGCCGGGCGTCAGGTCGATGGTCGCGCTCGCCGCGCGTACGGCGTCGAAGATGTCGCTGCCCGGAGCGGGTGGGAAGAGCGCGGCCGGCACGGGCACGGCCGCCGGGGCGGACGCCGGCGGCCGTGCCC
>NZ_RCVI01000124.1:0-5379 GCF_003667455.1 Micromonospora sp. CV4
TGGGGCTTTTGATCGGTGTGTGGTTGTTCTTTGAGAACTCAACAGGGTGCTTGATAAGCCAGTGCCAATTATGATTTATACCCCGGACTGGTCGGGCTTTATGTCTGGCTGGTTGGGATTCCTTTGGCAACATGTTTGTTGTCAGGATGCTGTTCGACAAGTTTTTGTTGGAGAGTTTGATCCTGGCTCAGGACGAACGCTGGCGGCGTGCTTAACACATGCAAGTCGAGCGGAAAGGCCCTTCGGGGTACTCGAGCGGCGAACGGGTGAGTAACACGTGAGCAACCTGCCCCAAGCTTTGGGATAACCCCGGGAAACCGGGGCTAATACCGGATATTACTTGGCCTTGCATGAGGTTGGGTGGAAAGTTTTTCGGCTTGGGATGGGCTCGCGGCCTATCAGCTTGTTGGTGGGGTAATGGCCTACCAAGGCGACGACGGGTAGCCGGCCTGAGAGGGCGACCGGCCACACTGGGACTGAGACACGGCCCAGACTCCTACGGGAGGCAGCAGTGGGGAATATTGCACAATGGGCGGAAGCCTGATGCAGCGACGCCGCGTGAGGGATGACGGCCTTCGGGTTGTAAACCTCTTTCAGCAGGGACGAAGCGTAAGTGACGGTACCTGCAGAAGAAGCACCGGCCAACTACGTGCCAGCAGCCGCGGTAAGACGTAGGGTGCGAGCGTTGTCCGGATTTATTGGGCGTAAAGAGCTCGTAGGCGGCTTGTCGCGTCGACTGTGAAAACCCGCAGCTCAACTGCGGGCCTGCAGTCGATACGGGCAGGCTAGAGTTCGGTAGGGGAGACTGGAATTCCTGGTGTAGCGGTGAAATGCGCAGATATCAGGAGGAACACCGATGGCGAAGGCAGGTCTCTGGGCCGATACTGACGCTGAGGAGCGAAAGCGTGGGGAGCGAACAGGATTAGATACCCTGGTAGTCCACGCTGTAAACGTTGGGCGCTAGGTGTGGGGGGCCTCTCCGGTTCCCTGTGCCGCAGCTAACGCATTAAGCGCCCCGCCTGGGGAGTACGGCCGCAAGGCTAAAACTCAAAGGAATTGACGGGGGCCCGCACAAGCGGCGGAGCATGCGGATTAATTCGATGCAACGCGAAGAACCTTACCTGGGTTTGACATGGCCGCAAAACTCGCAGAGATGTGAGGTCCTTCGGGGGCGGTCACAGGTGGTGCATGGCTGTCGTCAGCTCGTGTCGTGAGATGTTGGGTTAAGTCCCGCAACGAGCGCAACCCTCGTTCGATGTTGCCAGCGCGTTATGGCGGGGACTCATCGAAGACTGCCGGGGTCAACTCGGAGGAAGGTGGGGATGACGTCAAGTCATCATGCCCCTTATGTCCAGGGCTTCACGCATGCTACAATGGCCGGTACAATGGGCTGCGATACCGTGAGGTGGAGCGAATCCCAAAAAGCCGGTCTCAGTTCGGATCGGGGTCTGCAACTCGACCCCGTGAAGTCGGAGTCGCTAGTAATCGCAGATCAGCAACGCTGCGGTGAATACGTTCCCGGGCCTTGTACACACCGCCCGTCACGTCACGAAAGTCGGCAACACCCGAAGCCGGTGGCCCAACCCCTTGTGGGAGGGAGCCGTCGAAGGTGGGGCTGGCGATTGGGACGAAGTCGTAACAAGGTAGCCGTACCGGAAGGTGCGGCTGGATCACCTCCTTTCTAAGGAGCACCTTCACCTGAAAGGGTGCAAGGAGCCCGCGACCTGCGAATGTCGGGTCGGGGTGCTCAGATGGCGGAGACACTGGTGAGTTCGGCTCCGGCAACGGCCGGGATGCTTCTAGTACAGCCGCTTCGGTGGTGGGAACGAAGTCCCTGGTGCGGCTGGAGACGGATGCTAAGCACCCTGTTGGGTCCTGAAAGAACAACCCCTGGGTTGTTTCTTTCGGAGACTGGTCTGGCGCCCTGTGGGGCGTTGGGAGTCTGCCAGGCACGGCCTGGTCTCGCATACCGCCGGCGGATCGTCGGGTTTGGTGTGGGGCTTGTGGGTTGTGGGTTGGTCGTTTGTTGAGAATTGCACAGTGGACGCGAGCATCTTTGTGGTCAAGTTGTCAAGGGCGAACGGTGAATGCCTTGGCACCAGGAGCCGATGAAGGACGTGGGAGGCCGCGATAGGCCTGGGGGAGCTGTCAACCAAGCTGTGATCCCAGGGTGTCCGAATGGGGAAACCTGGCACCAGTCATGTGGTGTCACCCACACCTGAACACATAGGGTGTGTGGAGGGAACGCGGGGAAGTGAAACATCTCAGTACCCGTAGGAAGAGAAAACAATTTAGTGATTCCGTGAGTAGTGGCGAGCGAAAGCGGATTGAGGCTAAACCGGCTGCGTGTGATACCTGTCAGGGGTTGCGTGGTCGGGGTTGTGGGACCCCGCTGAGTGTACTGACATGCGCTCGAGGAGTTACAAAGTTAGTGGCTAGTCGAACAGTCTGGAATGGCTGACCGTAGACGGTGAAAGTCCGGTAGGTGAAAGTTGCTGACCTTCTGTGGGTGTTCCCGAGTAGCGGCGGACCCCTGAAATCTGCCGTGAATCTGCCAGGACCACCTGGTAAGCCTAAATACTTCCTGGTGACCGATAGCGGACGAGTACCGTGAGGGAATGGTGAAAAGTACCCCGGGAGGGGAGTGAAATAGTACCTGAAACCGTTCGCCTACAATCCGTCGGAGCCTTGCGGGGTGACGGCGTGCCTTTTGAAGAATGAGCCTGCGAGTTAGTGGCATGTGGCGAGGTTAACCCGTGTGGGGGAGCCGTAGCGAAAGCGAGTCTGAATAGGGCGATTCAGTCGCGTGTCCTAGACCCGAAGCGGAGTGATCTAGCCATGGGCAGGCTGAAGCGCGGGTAAGACCGCGTGGAGGGCCGAACCCACCAATGTTGAAAAATTGGGGGATGACCTGTGGTTAGGGGTGAAAGGCCAATCAAACTCCGTGATAGCTGGTTCTCCCCGAAATGCATTTAGGTGCAGCGTCGCGTGTTTCTTGCCGGAGGTAGAGCACTGGATGGTCTAGGGGGCCCACAAGCTTACCGAAATCAGCCAAACTCCGAATGCCGGTAAGTGAGAGCGCGGCAGTGAGACTGCGGGGGATAAGCTTCGTAGTCGAGAGGGAAACAGCCCAGATCACCAGCTAAGGCCCCTAAGCGTGTGCTAAGTGGAAAAGGATGTGGGGTCGCATAGACAACCAGGAGGTTGGCTTAGAAGCAGCCACCCTTTAAAGAGTGCGTAATAGCTCACTGGTCAAGTGGTTCCGCGCCGACAATGTAGCGGGGCTCAAGCACACCGCCGAAGCTGTGGCATTCACATTTTAACCTCGCTTGGACTTGATTCCTTGTGCAGGTGTGTGGATGGGTAGGGGAGCGTCGTGCCGCGAGTGAAGCAGCGGGGTGACCCAGTTGTGGACGCGGCACGAGTGAGAATGCAGGCATGAGTAGCGAAAGAAGGGTGAGAAACCCTTCCGCCGGATGACCAAGGGTTCCAGGGCCAGGCTAATCCGCCCTGGGTGAGTCGGGACCTAAGGCGAGGCCGAGAGGCGTAGTCGATGGACAACGGGTTGATATTCCCGTACCCGCGAAAGAGCGTCCCTGACGAACCTCGTTGTGCTAACCACCCGAACCGTCTGAGACCTTCGGGTTGATGGTGGGGAGCGTGGGAACCTGATGGGTAGTAGTCAAGCGATGGGGTGACGCAGGAAGGTAGCTGAGCCCGGCCGGTGGTTGTGCCGGGGTAAGCGTGTAGGCCGTGTTGTAGGCAAATCCGCAACACACATAGGCTGAGACGTGATGCCGAGCCGATTCAGGTGAAGTCAGTGATCCTATGCTGCCGAGAAAAGCCTCTAGCGAGTTCTTAGCGGCCCGTACCCCAAACCGACACAGGTGGTCAGGTAGAGAATACCGAGGCGATCGGGCGAACTGTGGTTAAGGAACTCGGCAAATTGCCCCCGTAACTTAGGGAGAAGGGGGGCCGGAGACGTGAAGCCCCGCGCGGGTGGAGCGTTGTATGGCCGCAGAGAGCAGGGGGAAGCGACTGTTTACTAAAAACACAGGTCCATGCGAAGAAGTAATTCGATGTATATGGACTGACGCCTGCCCGGTGCTGGAACGTTAAGGGGACCTGTTAGCTCTTCGGGGCGAAGCGGAGAACTTAAGCGCCAGTAAACGGCGGTGGTAACTATAACCATCCTAAGGTAGCGAAATTCCTTGTCGGGTAAGTTCCGACCTGCACGAATGGCGTAACGACTTCCCCACTGTCTCAACCACAGGCCCGGCGAAATTGCAGTACGAGTAAAGATGCTCGTTACGCGCGGCAGGACGGAAAGACCCCGGGACCTTTACTATAGCTTGACATTGGTACTCGAATTAGCTTGTGTAGGATAGGTGGGAGCCGGTGAAGTCCATACGCCAGTATGGGTGGAGGCAATCTTGAAATACCACTCTGGTTGATTTGGGTATCTAACTTCGGACCGTTATCCGGTTCAGGGACAGTGTCTGGTGGGTAGTTTAACTGGGGCGGTTGCCTCCTAAAAGGTAACGGAGGCGCCCAAAGGTTCCCTCAGCCTGGTTGGCAATCAGGTGTTGAGTGCAAGTACACAAGGGAGCTTGACTGTGAGACTGACAGGTCGAGCAGGGACGAAAGTCGGGACTAGTGATCCGGCACTTGCGAGTGGAAGCGGTGTCGCTCAACGGATAAAAGGTACCCCGGGGATAACAGGCTGATCTTCCCCAAGAGTCCATATCGACGGGATGGTTTGGCACCTCGATGTCGGCTCGTCGCATCCTGGGGCTGTAGCAGGTCCCAAGGGTTGGGCTGTTCGCCCATTAAAGCGGTACGCGAGCTGGGTTTAGAACGTCGTGAGACAGTTCGGTCCCTATCCGCCGTGCGCGTAGGATACTTGAGAAGGGCTGTCCCTAGTACGAGAGGACCGGGACGGACGAACCTCTGGTGTGCCAGTTGTCCTGCCAAGGGCACGGCTGGTTAGCTACGTTCGGAAGGGATAACCGCTGAAAGCATCTAAGCGGGAAGCCTGCTTCAAGATGAGGTATCCCACCCACCTTTGGTGGGGTAAGGCCCCCAGCTAGACGACTGGGTTGATAGGCCGGAAATGTAAGCCCGGTAACGGGTTCAGTTGACCGGTACTAATAGGCCGAGGACTTGACTACTAAGCTGCTACGCGTCCACTGTGCAACTCTCGATAAACGAACAACAGACCACCGTGTGTGGTGTTGTTTGACATGTCGATAGAGTTACGGCGGTCATGGCGGAGGGGAAACGCCCGGTCACATTCCGAACCCGGAAGCTAAGCCCTCCAGCGCCGATGGTACTGCACTCGTGAGGGTGTGGGAGAGTAGGACGCCGCCGGACAATCTT
>NZ_RCVI01000122.1:0-5320 GCF_003667455.1 Micromonospora sp. CV4
CCCGGGAGCGCGGCGACGCGGCGCCGGCGGCGGCTCCTCGTCGGGTTCGTCCGCGTACCCCTCGTCGTAGCCGTCCTCGTACGCCTCGTACTCCTCGTCGTACTCCGGCTCGACCGGCCGGCGGGGTGGTCGCTGGCGCAGCCGCCCGGCGGGCCGTCGCCGCGGCGGCTCCTCCCCGCTCGGCTCCTCCTCGGCGAACTCGTCGGTCTCGGGGCCGGGCCCGCCGCGTCGCTCCGGGCCGCGCTGGTCCCGTTCGCGCTCCTCGCGCAGGCCCGTCTCGTGGTCCTTGACCACCTGGGAGTCGCGGATCTCGCCGCGCCAGCCCTCCACCTGGTCCGGGTCGAGTGCCACCTCGGTCATCACGTGCCGGACGAAGTGCTTCAGTTCCAGTCGCACCCGCCGGCCCTGGGCGCGCCACAGGTTGCCGGTGTGCTCGAAGAGGCCCTGCGGGTGGTACTCGAGCACCACCAGGATGCGCGTCAGGTCCGGGGTGATCTCGTGGAAGCTGACGGTGCCGTCGACCGAGCCCTTCTCACCCTTGGACCGCCAGTGGATGAGCTTGTCCGGCACCTGCCGGACGATGGTCGACTCCCAGGTCCGGTGCGACCAGAAGACCTGCGCCTTCCAGGTCAGCTTCTCGTCCGAATCGGTGTCGACGTTCTCGACCTTCTTCATGAAGCTCGGGAAATCACCGAACTGCGTCCACTGGTTGTACGCGGCCCGCACCGGCACGCCGACCTCGATCGTCTCGACGATGTTGGTGACCTTCTTCTTGCCGCCCTTGCCGCCGCTCTTTCCGCCCGCGCGGCCGAGAGCCGACATCACCTTCTCCTTACCGCCGGCCATCCCGGCATGCACCATCGCCTTCATCGGTGAGCCGCCCTCGGCGAGCTTCTGCGCACCGGTGGCGGCGGCGATCAGGCCGGGTCCGCCGCCCTGGCGCGCGTACTCGCTGAGCCGGCCGGTCGCGCCGGTGATCCGCTCGGTCACCGCCGTCATCGCCCGCTCGCCGATCGCCTCGGCCAGGTTGCGTACCTCGTCGGCCAACTGGCCGCGGACCTTGTCACCGAGCCCACCCGGATTGGAGTTCGCCATGGTCACCGCCCCCGCCGCTGCCCGGCCGACGCGTCGTCCCGGTCGGTCCGGTCCGCCGTGTCGCGGTCGGTGCCGTCGTCGCGGCCCGTGCCGTCGTCGCGGCCCGTGTCGTCGTCGTGGCCCGTGTCATCGTCCCGGGCGCCGCCCTGGCCTCCGGACCGGCGACGCAGCGCGTCGGCCGAACCGCGCAGCCGACCGGTGAGCGCGTCCACGCCGCTGCCGGCAGCCGCGGTGGCGGCGGATCGGCCGGCGTTGACCAGTGGCCCGCCGAGCCGGCCCAGGTTGCCCAGCTGGGGGGACGAGTGCAGCAGGTCGCTCCCCCGCTTCAGCAGCCCGCCGGGGTCCCGGCTGGCGCGGCCGGCGGCCACCGCGGCGGCGAGGGTGAGTGCGGTACGTAGCTTGCGTCGGCGGCCCAGCAGGTAGCCGAAGCCCACCGCCAACCCGATTCGTGTTCCGGTCTTCATCGGTTCTCCTTCGTTCCCCGGGGGTCCGGACGCCTGCCACTGGGGGCCAGAGAAGGGCTACCGGGGAATAGCGCGAAGCATGCCTTCGATCAGGCGTCCCGTATCTGCGGACCCGCCGGGCAGTACCCGTCGGCATTCCACCGAAACCGTTCCGACAATTTACGTCCGCATCGGAGAACGCCATCAGGAAATGCGGGAATGGACGCCCCAGAACGGACGTCCAGGCGGCAACCACCAGGAGAAACGACAGAGGAGACGAACGCGCAGAATCGCTTCAGAGCGCTGGCGGCGTCGAATCAAGACAGATTTCGCCGCGCACCTTGCCACCATCCTGGCGCAAGGTGGCACCGCACTTTTTCAGTACGCCGACCGCGCCGACGTTGTCCGCTGTCGTCTCCGCCACCACGGCCCGCATGCCGGCCCGGGCCGCGGCGTTCAGCAACTCGCGCAGAGCACTCGCGCCGATCCCCTGTCCGCGGGCCGAGCGACCGAGCCACATCCCGGCCTCGACGGTGCCGGGCTCGTCACAGCGCGTCATCCGGACCATGCCCACCACCTCGCCGCCGACGAGGATCGCGTACATCTGGGAACGGGTCGGGCCGTCCAGGCCCTCGAAGCTCGCCCGGTGAAAGTCCCGGAACGCCTCCCGGCGGGCGAGCGACCAACCGGCGGGAGCCTCGACCGGAGGCATCACATCGCCGGGCTCGGCCTCGGCAGCCGCTACGGAGAGCAATGGCTCCAGGTTCTGCTCATCCACCGGCTCCAACCGGACCGCACCCGCCACGTGCCGCAGTCTGCCGCCCTCATCGGCCGAAGTCCACCCCATTGGGCATCCACTGGCGGTCCGGCTACCGGTACCGACCGGTCGGACCGCCCGACCGTCCACCTCACGCTCTGTTGCTACCCGGCGTAGTCGCCGGGCCCTCAGGTCTCCGGCCCGAACTCGCAGAAGACCACCGAGGCGTCGTCGGTGGGCTTGTGCCGGCGCAGCCGGTCGGGGTGGTCGCGTTCGGCCTCGCGGACCCGGTCGAGCAACGCGCCGGGGCCCTCGACGCTCAGCATGTCCAGCAGCCCCACCCAGTCGGTCAGCCCGAACTGGTCGACAGCGCTGGACGCGCCGTCGCTGAGCAACGCCGCCCGGCGCACCGCAGCCGGCCCCCGCAGGGGCAGGGTCCCGGTCACCGCGTGGAAGGCCGCGTCCGGGTCGGCCGCCGCCACCCAGTAGCCGTGCGTGCGGTTCATCCGTTCCCGCTGGACGCCCACGGCGTGCCGGAAGCGGGTCACCGGGTCCCCGCCCGCCGGCACGGTGGCGACCGTCCGGCGCAGCTCGGCCACCGACGCCTCCAGCCGGTCGTCGGTCACCACGCTGACCTGGCCGGTGTCCAGCACCAGCGGGCTGTCGCAGAGCACCAGGTAGTCCACCTTGTCGCCGCACTCACGCAGCAGGCAGACGGTGCTGGACGGGGTGCCGGGATGATCAAGGTCGCACTGCCCGCCGTGGTCGGCGCGGACGGCGAGAATGGCCGCGGCCAGGTTGCTGGTCAGCCTGGCCGACGGGCGTGCCGCCTCGGCCACGCCGATCCGGGCGGCCAGGTGCCGGACATACCACTCCGGCCCGTGCACGCAGCCGGTGTCGAAGCCCTCCGGCACGGTCGCGCCGTCCAGAACGCCGACCAGCGGGCCGAACCGGAAGACCAGGTCCTCGTTCACCAGCCGGCCCGGGGCTGGCACGGACGCGGATCGTACCCGCATCATCGGTGCCAGCCCCGCCGCCCGGCCGGGTCAGCGCTGCCGGAGGTCGTCGGCGGCCGCATGCGCCTGCCCCTGCATCTGCCCGGCGGCCGAGCGGCCCTGGTCGCGTACCGCGGACATCCCCTGCTCGGCGGTGGACCGCACCGACTGCGCCGCCTGCTGCGCGGGCTCCCGGAGGTTGTCCTGCATCTGGTGGCCGATCTGGCTCGCCTGCCCGCGCAGCTGGTCGGAGTGCTCACTCACCATGCCCCGCGCGCGGCCGGCGAGTTGCCGCTCACGCCCGGTCGACGGAAGCAGCGAGGCGGCCAGCAGCCCGACGCCGAAGGCGACCACGCCGGCGGCCAACGGGTTGCCCTGCGTCTGCTCCCGGGACTGCCGCCCGAGCGAGCGCGCCTCGTCCCGCACGGAGCCCATGGCCCCTCGGGACTGCTGTCCGAGCGATCGGGTCTCGTCGCGTACCGAGCCGGCGACGTGCGACATCCGCTGGCTGGCCTCCTGCCCCATGTGGCTCGAGCTACCCATCACCTTCTCCTTCGCTCGCGTGACCGCATCGCGGGCCTGCCCGACGCGCTCGCCCGCGATCCGACGCGGGTTGACCCTGTCGGCCAGTGCGTCGACGTCATTGCTCAACTCGTCGCGGGTGGTCTCGATCTCCCGCCGGATCCGATCCGGATCACTGGACATGATCCTCTCCCTTCCGACTCGTTCACCGACCCCGCAGGGCGTCCGGCATCTCCCGGGCGGTCTGCTTCGTCCGGGGCAGTACCGCACGTGCCCGCTGGAGCTGGCTCCGGGCGTTGATGAAGAGGCCGCCGGCCACGACCGCCCAGATCACGGCGACGATCAGCGCCGCCCAGCCCTGGTCCATCGTGTTGGACAGCCCCCACCACACCGCGTACGACACGAACAGGACGGCCAGGAACCCGGCCAGCCCGGCCCCACCGAACATGCCGCCGGCCTTGCCGGCCTGACTCGCCTCCTCGCGGAGTTCGGCCTTGGCCAGCTCGACCTCCTTGCGCATCAGCGTGGAGAGGTCCCGGGTGACGTCACCCAGCAGGTCGCCGACCGAGGCCTGGGCCCGCTCCTTCTCGGGGGCACTCATGGCGCCACCCCGCCTGGCAGGTCCCGCTGCGGCCGATCGGCCGGCGAGAGGTTCTGCGCCCGAGCCGTACCCATGTACGGCTGATCAGGCTGGTACCGCTCGTCGAGTGCACGGTCGTACGGCCGCGGTCCGCCCCCGTCCGGATGCTCGTACTCGCCCGCCTGGCCGCCGGACATCCCTGCGCCGCCGCCGCTGGTCAGACCACGGGTGAGTCGCCCGACCAGCAGTCCGGCAACCGCCGCGCCGGCCAGGAACACCCCCGGGTTGCGTCGGGCGTACGTGCGTACCTCGTCCAGGACGTCCCCCGGCTCCCGTCCGTCCAGCCAGCCGGCGGCCCGTTGCGCGGCGTCCCCCGCCCGGCGGACCGCCTGGCCGGCCAGCCCGGAGTCACCGTCCCGCTCGGCCATCGAGTTGAGCCCCTGGCCCAGGTCGCGCAGCCCGTCGACAGCCCGCTGCTGTTGCGACCGGGCCTGCTCACGGAGCTGGCCGGTGGCCTCCCCGGTCAGGTTCCGGGCCTGCTGGCGCGCTTCCGCGGCCACCTGCCCGCCCTGCTCGGCGGCAGTGTGGGCCACCTGTCCACCGGCCTGCGCGGCCTGCTGTCCGACCCGGGACGCCTCTTGCCGAGCCTGCTGTGCGGTGCCGGTCGCACCCTGTGGTGGCCGGCTCGGGTTGTTACCCGTCATAGCCCGCTCCCTCCGTCGGCCCGGAGCCGCGTGCCAGCGACCCGGGACGCACCCCGCCTACCCGCCGAATCTGGTGCCATGCTTCCGCCGGTCTGGACGGACCGGGCGCCGGGGACGTCCTGGACGAGGTACGCACGTACGCCCGACGCAACCCGGGGGTGTTCCTGGCCGGCGCGGCGGTTGCCGGACTGCTGGTCGGGCGACTCACCCGTGGTCTGACCAGC
>NZ_RCVI01000121.1:0-5295 GCF_003667455.1 Micromonospora sp. CV4
CTGTCCCGACGTACCATCCTGCTGTCCGGCGCCGCCCTCGGCGCCGCCGGCGCGGTCACCGGGCTGCCGGTGGCGGCCGGCGCGGCGGCGGCCCGCCGGCCGTTGGCCTACCCGTTCACCCTCGGCGCGGCCTCCGGCGACCCGGATCACGAGGGGTTCGTGCTGTGGACCCGACTGGCTCCGCAGCCGCTCGCCGAGGACGGCCTCGGCGGCATGCCGGACCGCGACGTGCCGGTGCACTGGGAGCTGGCCGCCGACGAGCGGTTCCGGCACATCGTGCGGCGCGGCGTCGCCGTCGCCCGCACCCGCTCGGCGCACAGCGTGCACGTGGAGCTGGCCGGCCTGCTGCCCGGCCGGGAGTACTTCTACCGGTTCCGCGCCGAGCGGCACCTCTCGTCGGTCGGGCGCACCCGCACCGCCCCGGCGCCGTGGACCATGCCCGCCGCGCTGGCGATGGGCTTCGCCTCCTGCTCCCAGTACGAGCACGGCTACTTCACCGCCTACCGGCGGCTGGCCGAGACCGAGCCGGAGCTGATCCTGCACCTGGGCGACTACCAGTACGAGTACGCCCCGGACACGTACACCGTCCCGGGTGGCAACCCGCGTGACCACGAGGGGCCGGAGACCCGGACGCTGGCCAACTACCGGCAGCGGCACGCCCAGTACAAGACCGACGCCGACCTGCAGGCCGCGCACGCGGTGGCGCCGTGGGTGGTCGTCTTCGACGACCACGAGGTGGAGAACAACTGGGCCGACGAGGCGCCGGAGGCGCCGGACCCGGAGTTCCCCGCCCGGCGGGCGGCGGCGTTCCAGGCGTACTACGAGAACATGCCGCTGCGGCGCACCTCGATCCCGCGCGGCATCGACATGCAGCTCTACCGGCGGGTCCGCTGGGGACGGCTGGCCACCTTCCACATGCTCGACACCCGGCAGTACCGCGACGACCAGGCCTGCGGCGACGGCTACGACGCCTGCCCGGCGGCCTCGGACCCGGCGCGGTCCATCACCGGCGCGGAGCAGGAGGCCTGGCTGCTGGACGGCTTCCGCCGTTCGGACGCCCGCTGGGACATCCTGGGCCAGCAGGTGTTCTTCGCCCAGCGGGACAACAACGCCGGCCCGCTCACCGTCACCAGCATGGACGCCTGGGACGGCTACGTCGCCTCCCGGGACCGGATCACCCGGGGCTGGCTGGCCGCCGGGGTACGCAACCCGGTGGTGCTGACCGGCGACGTGCACGCGCACTGGGCCAGCGACCTGAAGCTCGACTACGCCGACCCGACCTCGCGCACCGTCGGCACCGAACTGGTCTGCTCCTCGGTCACTTCGGGCGGCGACGGCGCGGACTCGGCGTCCGGGTCGCACCCGTGGTTCGGCTTCAACCCGCACCTGCGCTTCCAGAACAACCTGCGGGGGTACGTGCGCACCACGATCACCCCGGGGCAGCTCTCCGCCGACTTCGACGTGCTGCCGTACGTGAGTCGGCCGGGCTCGCCCGCGTACACCCGGGCCTCGTTCCTGATCGAGGACCGCGTGCCCGGCCTGCACCAGACGGCGGACAACCCGGTCCCGTCGGCTGCCCGAACCGCCGGGCCGTACGCGGACGCCGGCCAGCAGACCGTCCAGCAGGAGACTGCCCGCCCGTAACCTGCCGACGCCAGGATCCGCGCGACATCAGGGAACGTGCTGCCTCGGCCACGTGCTGAGGCGGCGACGTCCGGGATGTCGCGCGGATCCTGTGGCAGAAGGCGTGTCAGGCGGGGAGGAAGGAGAAGCGGACCTGGCGGGTCGGGTTGTCGCCGTTGGTGTCGACCAGGCACAGCGACTGCCAGGTGCCCAGCGCCAGGCGGCCCCCGAGCACCGGCAGCGTGGCGTACGGCGGGACGAACGCCGGCAGCACGTGGTCCCGGCCGTGGCCGGGCGAGCCGTGCCGGTGCCGCCAGCGGTCGTCGGTGGGGAGCAGCGCGTCCAGGGCGGTGAGCAGGTCGTCGTCGGAACCGGAGCCGGTCTCGATGATCGCCAGTCCGGCGGTGGCGTGCGGCACGAAGACGTGCAGCAGGCCGTCGCCCTCGCTGGAGACGAACCCCTGGGCCTCGGCGGTGATGTCCCGGACGGCCGGTCGGGACCCGGTCTGGACGGTGATCACGTCACTGCGCATACGTCGCATTCTGCCCCAGCGCCGGCTCGGGAGCCGTCGCCACCGCCACCCCGGCGGAGTCGCCCTCGCCGCCGCCGTCGCATGATCGGCCGACCCCGGTGCTCGTAGCGCTAAGTTACCGGCGGGTATCTGTGTCGCTCATCGCGTCGAGGGGACCTAGACGTGACGACGGGTGCCACCAGGGGGCAGGATGGCGCTAGAGACCTATCCCACACACAACCGAGGGAACGCCTGTGGCTACGGAACGCAAGCGCCCGGTGATCAGCGACGGCCTACCGAGCCAGCTTCCGGACATCGACCCTGAAGAGACCAGCGAATGGGTCGAGTCGCTTGATGGTGTCATTGACGAGCGAGGTGCCAAACGCGCCCGTTACGTCATGCTGCGCCTGCTGGAGCGGGCTCGCGAACGCCAGGTCGGGGTTCCGCCCCTGACCACCACCGACTACATCAACACCATCACTCCGGAGCGCGAGCCGTGGTTCCCGGGCGACGAGCACGTCGAGCGGCGGATCCGGGCCTACGTCCGGTGGAACGCCGCGATGCTGGTGCACCGGGCGCAGCGCCCGGAGATCGGTGTCGGCGGGCACATCTCCACCTTCGCCAGCTCGGCGTCGCTCTACGAGGTGGGCTTCAACCACTTCTTCCGGGGCAAGAACCACCCGGGCGGCGGCGACCAGATCTACTACCAGGGTCACGCTTCCCCCGGTATGTACGCGCGGGCGTTCCTGGAGGGGCGGCTCAGCGAGCACCAGCTCGACGGGTTCCGGCAGGAGCTGTCGCACCCGGGTGGTGGGCTGCCCTCGTACCCGCACCCGCGGTTGATGCCGGACTTCTGGGAGTTCCCCACCGTCTCGATGGGCCTCGGTGGCCTGAACGCGATCTACCAGGCCCGGTTCAACCGGTACCTGCAGCACCGCGGCATCAAGGACACGTCGCAGCAGCACGTCTGGGCGTTCCTCGGCGACGGTGAGATGGACGAGCCGGAGACGCTGGGCGCCATCGGCGTGGCCGCCCGCGAGGAGCTCGACAACCTCACCTTCGTGATCAACTGCAACCTCCAGCGTCTGGACGGCCCCGTCCGCGGCAACGGCAAGGTGATGCAGGAGCTGGAGGCGTTCTTCCGGGGCGCCGGCTGGAACGTCATCAAGGTGGTCTGGGGCCGGGAGTGGGACCCGCTGCTCGCCGCCGACACCGACGGCGCGCTGGTCAACCTCATGAACACCACGACCGACGGCGACTACCAGACCTACAAGGCGGAGTCCGGCGCGTACGTGCGGGAGCACTTCTTCGGCCGCGACCCGCGCACGCGCAAGATGGTCGAGCCGCTGAGCGACGACGAGATCTGGAACCTCAAGCGGGGTGGGCACGACTACCGCAAGCTCTACGCGGCCTACAAGGCGGCCACCGAGCACACCGGTCAGCCCACCGTCATCCTGGCGAAGACGATCAAGGGCTGGACGCTCGGCTCGCACTTCGAGGGCCGCAACGCGACCCACCAGATGAAGAAGCTGACGCTGGAGGACTTGAAGACCTTCCGCGACCGCCTCTACCTGGACATTCCGGACTCGGCGCTGGAGGAGAACCCCTACCTGCCGCCGTACTACCACCCGGGCGAGAAGTCCGAGGAGCTGGCGTACCTCAAGGAGCGGCGCGAGCAGCTCGGCGGCTACCTGCCGTCCCGGCGGAGCAGCACGAAGCGGCTGACCATCCCCGGCCCGGAACGGTTCGCCGACGTCAAGCGCGGCTCGGGCAAGCAGAAGGTGGCCACCACCATGGCCTTCGTCCGCCTGCTCAAGGACATCATGAAGGACAAGGAGTTCGGCAAGCGCTGGGTGCCGATCATCCCCGACGAGGCGCGCACCTTCGGCCTCGACTCGATCTTCCCGACCGCGAAGATCTACTCGCCGCACGGCCAGCGCTACACCTCCGTCGACCGGGAGCTGTTCCTGTCGTACAAGGAGTCGACGACCGGGCAGATCCTGCACGAGGGGATCAACGAGGCCGGCTCGGTCGCCTCGTTCACCGCCGCGGGCTCGTCGTACGCCACGCACGACGAGCCGATGATCCCGATGTACATCTTCTACTCGATGTTCGGGTTCCAGCGGACCGCCGACGGGCTGTGGGCGGCGGCGGACCAGATGGCGCGGGGCTTCCTGCTCGGCGCGACCGCGGGACGGACGACGCTCAACGGTGAGGGCCTCCAGCACGAGGACGGCCACTCGCTGCTGATCGCCGCCACCAACCCGGCGGTGGTCGCGTACGACCCGGCGTTCTCCTTCGAGATCGCGCACATCATGGAGAACGGCCTGCACCGGATGTACGGGGACGCGCAGGAGAACGTCCTCTACTACCTGACGGTCTACAACGAGCCGATCCTTCAGCCGGCGGAGCCGGCCGGGGTGGACGTGGAGGGCCTGCTCAAGGGCATCTACCGCTACTCGCCGGCACCGCAGGTCGACGGCCCGAAGGCCAACGTGCTCGCCTCGGGCACCGGCATGCAGTGGGCGCTCAAGGCCCAGCAGCTGCTCGCCCAGGACTGGGGAGTGGCCGCCGACGTCTGGTCGGTGACCTCCTGGACCGAGCTGCGCCGCGACGCGGTGGAGTGCGAGGAGTTCAACCTGCTCAACCCGGGCGCCGAGGCGAAGGTGCCGTACGTCCAGCAGAAGCTGGCCGACGCCGACGGGCCGAAGGTCGCGGTCAGCGACTGGATGCGCGCGGTGCCGGACCTGATCGCCCGCTGGGTTCCCGGCGACTACACGTCGCTCGGCACCGACGGCTACGGCATGTCGGACACCCGGCACGCGCTGCGCCGGCACTTCCACGTCGACGCCGAGTCGATCGTGGTCGCCACGCTGCGGCAGCTCGCCCGCAGCGGCGCGGTCGCGGCGACCGTGCCGGCCGAGGCCGCCAAGAAGTACGCGATCGACGACGTGAACGCCGCCCCGGTCGGCGAGACCGGCGGCGACAGCTGATCCAGCACGACCAAGGAAGGGCCCGGCGCGGTGCGCCGGGCCCTTTTTGGTGCACCCGCACCCTTGCCCCGCACTCCCGACCGACCGGGCGGACGGCGGTGAGATGAGGGCGGCGGCGGTCCGGGGTCCCTGGCGGGGACCCGGGGGCCACCGCCGGGGACCCCGGAC
>NZ_RCVI01000120.1:0-5266 GCF_003667455.1 Micromonospora sp. CV4
GGACAGGTGGGAGTTGGGGGCCGGGTCGGCGTCGGGTGGCAGCGGGGTCAGGTCGGCGAAGATGGAGGCGCCGTCGCAGCCGGCGTGCAGGGGGTACCAGCGTGGGCTGCCGGGCGGCCGGAGTTGGCAGATTCCCTTGAACGTCTGCACGTCCATCAGCCGGACGTGGGTCGGGTCGGCGACCGCGTTCACATGCCCCCACCAGGGGCTCATCACGTGCAGCACACCACCCGGGCGGAGCACCCGGTGGCACTCGTCGACCAGCGGCAGGAAGTCGATCAGGTGCTCGAGGATGTGCACCGCGAAGAGGACGTCCACCGAGTTGTCGGCCAGCGGCAGCGAGCCCGACAGGTCCGCCACCGCGTCGACCCCCGGGGCCGGGAAGATGTCCAGCCCCAGGTTGCCCGCCCACTGCTTGGTCGGCCCGCAGCCGAGGTCCACCACCACCGGTTCACGCCCGCCGACGCCGACCCGGCACCACACGCCGTAGACCCCGGCCAGCCGTCCCACCAGGTCGCGGACCAGCCGCAGCTCGGCGGGCTCGGCCACCTCCCCGCTCAGGTGGGCGACACCCCGGTCGAACCGCACCTCGACCGCCAGGCCACGCAGTCGGTCGTCGTGCCGGACCTGGTCCGCCCAGGCCTCAGCGAGGAACCCGTCGATCGCCCGCAGCCGGTCGGCCGAGGGCGGAGTCTGTGCCAAAGCGACCATTCGGGCCACCTCCCGCCGCGCGATACCCCGATCCGCGCCCGGTATGCCCCGCTCGTCAACCGTGTCCGTGGGCCGGCGTGCCGGTCGGTCGGCGTGTCGCAGTCGTCGAGCCGGGACTGCGGCGAGCGGTATACCTCAGAGTCATTTTTATGACCCTGAGGTATACCGCTCAACTGCGACCTGTGTCCGGCGAGGCCGGGCCGAGGCCAGTTCGCCGAGTGGTCGTGCCGGTCAGCCGGAGAGAGTGCGGCGGCCCGGCCGGCCGCCGCCACGCATCCGCTGGCGGGGCGGCGGGGCGGACGGCTTCGGCCGCTTGAGGTGGTAGCGGTGCAACTCGTGGTTGCCGGGCAGGGACGGGTCCTCGCTCATCGCGACCAACTCCCAGCCCTGGTCGCCGGCCCGGTTCAGGTGGGCCAGCGCCGTGTCGCCGAACGGCGTCACGTCGACCATCGAGCCGTCCGGGCCGTACCAGACGAAGACGACCTCCCAGCCCAGATCGTTGGTCGCCGCCTGGCGGCGCCGGATCAGCAGCGCGTACTCCCACTTGAGCATGGCGTCATTCTCACCCTGCTTCGGCCCGCCGGCACGGATCAGTCCTCGGCGATCCGCCCGGCGTCGACCCGCAGCCGGCGGTTCGTCTCGATGGCGGCCAGCATCCGCCGGTCGTGGGTGACCAGCAGCAGCGTGCCCGGATAGCTGGCCAGGGCCGACTCGAGCTGCTCGATGGCCGGCAGGTCCAGGTGGTTGGTGGGCTCGTCGAGCACCAGCAGGTTGACCCCGCGCCCCTGGAGCAGAGCCAGAGCGGCACGCGTCCGCTCACCGGGGGAGAGGGTGGCCGCCGGCCGCGGCACGTGCGCCGCGCGTAGCCCGAACTTGGCCAGCAGGGTCCGCGCGTCCGCCGGCGACATCTCCGGTACGGCCGCCTGGAACGCGTCGATCAGCGGCACGTCGCCGAGGAACAGCCCTCGCGCCTGGTCCACCTCGCCGATCACCACCCCGGGCCCGAGCGAGGCGGTGCCGGCGTCCAGCGGCAGCCGACCGAGCAACGCGGCCAGCAGGGTGGACTTGCCCGAGCCGTTCGCCCCGGTCACCGCGACCCGGTCCGCCCAGTCGATCTGGAGGTCCACCGGGCCGAGAGTGAACCCGCCGCGGCGTACCACCGCACCACGCAGCGTGGCCACGACGGCGCCGGCGCGGGGCGCGGCAGCGATCTCCATCCGCAGCTCCCACTCCTTGCGGGGCTCCTCGACCACGTCGAGCCGTTCGATCAACCGCTCGGTCTGCTTGGCCTTCGCGGCCTGCTTCTCGCTCGCCTCGCTCCGGAACTTGCGGCCGATCTTGTCGTTGTCGGTGGCCTTGCGGCGGGCGTTGCGGACGCCCTTCTCCATCCAGCCCCGCTGGGTGCGCGCCCGCGCCTCCAGGCCGGCCTTCGTGTCGGCGTACTCCTCGAAGTCGGCGCGGGCGTGCCGGCGGGCCACCTCGCGCTCCTCCAGGTAGGCCGCGTAGCCGCCGCCGTAGTGGTGCACCTGCTGCTGCGGCAGATCCAGCTCCAGCACCCGGGTGACCGTACGGGTGAGGAACTCCCGGTCGTGGCTGACCAGCACCGTGCCGGCCCGCAGCCCGGTCACGAACTCCTCCAGGCGCTCCAGCCCGGCCAGGTCCAGGTCGTTGGTCGGCTCGTCGAGCAGGAACACGTCGTAGCGGCTGAGCAGCAGCGAGGCCAGCCCGGCCCGGGCCGCCTGACCGCCGGAGAGCCCGGTCGTCGGGTGGTCCAGGTCGACGGCGAGCCCCAGGTCGGCGCTCACCTGCTCGGCGCGCTCGTCCAGGTCCGCGCCACCGAGGGCGAGCCAGCGCTCCAGCGCGTCGGCGTACGCGTCGTCGGCGCCCGCGGCCCCGGCGGTCAACGCCTCGGTCGCCTCGTCCAGCGCCGCCTGCGCGGCGGTCACCCCGGTCCGTCGGGCCAGGAACCCGCGTACCGTCTCGCCCGGCCGCCGTTCCGGCTCCTGCGGCAGGTGGCCGACGCTCGCGGTGGGCGGGCTGAGTCGGACGCTGCCGGCCTCCACCGGCAGCAACCCGGCGAGGGTACGCAGCAGCGTCGACTTGCCGGCGCCGTTCGGCCCGACCAGGCCGATCACGTCGCCGGGGGCGACGACCAGGTCCAATCCGGCGAAGAGTGGGCGTTCGCCGTGCCCGGCGGCCAGGTCCTTGACGATCATCGTGGCGCTCATCAGGACGGCAGCCTATCCGGCCGCCGGCATACGGCCGGGCCGCAGCGGGCAGACTCAACGACGTGGTGACCACACTGGCGATCGACTGCGGTGGCGGGGGCATCAAGGCGTCGGTGCTCGACGAGGCCGGCACGATGCGGGCCCGGCCGCTGCGGGTGCCGACCCCGTACCCGCTGCCGCCTGAGCTGTTCGTGCGCACCCTGCTCGACCTGGGCGGGCGGCTGCCGGCGGCCGACCGGCTGACGGTGGGCGTTCCCGGGATGATCCGGCACGGAGTGGTGGTAACCACCCCGCACTACGTGACCCGCAGCGGACCACGCAGTCGGGTAGACCCGGCCCTGGTCGCCGAGTGGTCCGGCTGGGACGCGCGGGGCGCGCTGGCCGACGCGTTCGGCGTGCCGGCGCTGGTGCTCAACGACGCCGAGGTGCACGGTGCCGGGGTGGTCGCCGGCACCGGCTGCGAGCTGGTGCTGACCCTGGGCACCGGGCTCGGTAGCGCCCTCTTCGACGGCGGGGTGCTCGCCCCGCACCTGGAGCTGTCCCACGCGCCGGTGCGGTGGGGCACCACCTACGACACGTACGTGGGCGAGCCGGAACGCCGCCGGCTCGGCGACGCCTTCTGGTCCCGGCGGATCCGGCAGGTGGTGGACGGGCTCCGCCCGGTGTTCCGGTGGGACCGGCTCTACCTGGGCGGGGGCAACTCCCGGCTGATCCGGCCCGAACAGCTCGCTCGGATGGGCGACGACGTCGTGGTGGTGCCCAACACGGCGGGGATCGTCGGCGGCGTCCGCGCGTGGGAGCTGTCCGCCGGGCGCCGGGACGCCAGAACCTGACCCGCCGGCGGCCGGAAGAGACCCGGGGAACAGTCGCCAAACGCCCAGCGTTGTGCCAGCGTCGGAACAGTGACGGCGCGACCCGAGGAGGTGGGCAGATGGATCTTCTGGCGGACTACCGGCGGGCGACCATGTTCTTCGAGACCGGTGATCCGAGCGGAGCGGCCCGACTGCTGGAGCCGATCGTGGACGCCGAACCCGGCAACGCGGCGGTCCGGCAGCTGCTGGCCCGGGCGTACTTCCAGTCGGCCCAGCTCAACCGGGCCGAGGAGCAGCTGCGGGAGCTGGTCGACCGGGACCCGAGCGACCACTACGCGCACCACGTGCTGGGCCGGACCCTGGAGCGTCTCAACCGGCACTCGGACGCGCTGCGGCACCTGCGGATCGCCGCCGCCATGTACGCGGCCAACGACGACTACCGGATCGCGCTGGAGCGGGTGGAGACCCGCCTGGGCGGCACCCGCTGACGCGGGACCGGTGACGTGCACGGGGCGGCCCTTCGGGGCCGCCCCGTCGTCGTGCGGCGGGCGCGCCGCCAGGCGTGCCTAGGATGGCGGACATGGGACCTGACCGGCCGGGGGCTGCGGCATGAAGCTCAAGCTGGACCTGCACGAGATCTTCAACAAGGGCCAGGACATCGACCGCGCGTTGCGCGGGATCATGGACGAGGCGGTGGCGAAGAAGGCCACCCTCGTGGAGATCATTCCGGGTAAGGGGTCGGGCCAGCTCAAGAAGCGGGTGCTGCGGTTCCTCGACCAGAAGGACGTCAAGCAGCTCTATCACCGGGTGGAGAAGGACTCCAAGAACTTCGGCCGGCTCTTCGTGCACTTCCGCTGGAAGTAACACCGGCGATCAGTGCGGACGGGCGGCGGCCGGTGGCCCGGCGGAGAGGCTCCACCGGACCACCGGCTCGCCCGTCAGATGGGGTAGGTACGGGCGACGGCCAGCATTTCGGAGCTGTGTGAGCCGACGATGCCGACGGCCGACGGCCGGGGGCGGAAGCCGGGCAGCGCGTCCAGCCCGTCGCTGGCGTCCATCGCCCGCAGCGCCACCTGCCCGGCGATCGGCCGCACGGTCAGGGTGACCTCGATCCCCTCCGTCGGTGGAGCGTGGAACACCAGCCCGAAGCCCCACTTCCCCTCCCGGGGCTCCACCGGCACCGACCGGCCGGCGACCTCGGCCCGCAGCACGGTGGCGGTCGACGTGTCGACGTGCAGGGTGGCGAGCCGGACCGCCCGCTGCGGGGTGAGCCGCAGCCGGAGCGTGCGCTCGACGCCGGAGGTGCTGTCGGCGAGCACGTCCAGCTTCGGCGCGGGCAGGTTCGCGGCCTGCGCCGGGCCGGTCCGTAGTTCACCGTCGCCGAGCCCGGGGAAGTCGTCGCCGACGTCGGTCACCGCGTCCACGTAGTCGTCCGTCCACGGCTGCGGGTCGGTCTCGTGGCTCAGCCAGCGGGCCTGGCCGGTGCCGGCGTCCATGGCGTACATCAGGTGGGTG
>NZ_RCVI01000119.1:0-5243 GCF_003667455.1 Micromonospora sp. CV4
GGACGGTCATGGCGCGGGCGTACCCCGTACCGGCCCGGCGACACCCCCCGTCCGGTCGGATCTCGCGCCACCGGCGGCGAGGCCCACTCCCCGCCGGCTCCCCCGCCGCCGGCCGACACCCCCCGGGCCGGCCGACGACGGCAGTCGGTCGACACCCCCCGGGGTCGGCCGGCTGTCACCCGGAGCCGACCGGATCCCCAGGCGGCGTCGCGGGGTGCAGGGAGCTGGCGGGGCGGGACGCGTCCCCGCGCTCCGCCGCCCCCCATCGGGCGGAGCGCGGGGACCCCCCGTCCCGGCTACTGCAGGAACGCCCCCAGGGGCGAGAGCAGCAACCGGCCGAGCGCCGCGGCGTTGTCGTCCAACCGCGTGCGCTCACACTCGCGGGCGTCCGGATCGTGCCGGCACCGCCAGATCTTCTGCGCGTTGCGCCAGGCGACATCGCGGGTGTACTCGACCAGTTCCCCCTGGTACCAGTCGTCGATGTCGCCGTTGAGCATGTCGATGAGCAGCTGCCACCGCTCCAGGTAACCCCGACGGAGGCCGGGGATCTTGTCCGCGAAGATGTTGTTGATCTCCAGGTAGTCGTGGTGCTGGTCGCTGCCGTCGACCGGCTCCGACTCCAGGTGGTCGAACGTGGTGACCAGCGCGAACGGCAGGTCGAAGTTGATGTGCGCGTTGACCCCGGCGGCCGCCGACGGCAGCGGCCGGGCGTCCGGCCCGCGCATCCGCTCGAACAGGCACGACCACGCCTTCGGGGTGCCCGGGCTGGAGTCGGTCCACAGTCGCATCGCGTCGAAATACCGCGCGGCGAACTCGACGTCCAGCCGGGACAGGAACACCGGGTCGACGAAGCGGTCGTCGTACAGCCCGTCGAGGACGCTGCTGGTGATGGTCAGGTAGAGCTTGTTGAAGTCGGCCAACGGGCAGCTCTCCTCCAACGGAGGCAGCCGGACCAGCATGTCCTGGAGCTTGGTGAGGTGGTCGACGACGGCCGGCACGTCCGCCGGATGGTCGGCGAGCAGGTCGACGATGTCCCGGTGCACGGGCCCCCAGACCGGTTCGGTCATCTCTCCTCCATGGGTGGTCCGCGGCACCCCCGTGCCGCCGTCGACGGTGCTCAGCCTTTCAGCCGACACCGACCGCCGGATCAGTAGAACGACGTATCCGGGCGCGCACAGGCGCCGGCTGACCGACCGGTCGGTCAGCCGCGCCGGTTGCGCAACTGGATGGCGCTGGCCTGAACGCGGGTACGGACCTGGAGCTTGTCGAAGATGTGCGACACGTGCACGCCGATCGTCCGCTCGCTGATGAACAGCCGCTGCCCGATCTCCTTGTTGGTCAGTCCCTCGGCGACCAGCGCGAGCACCTCCCGCTCCCGCGCGGTGAGCGTCGCCAACTCGTCGTCGGCCGGCTCGGTCGGAGTCGCGCCCCGCAGACGGTCGGTGGCCTCGCGCTCCTCCAGCGACACCCGGGCCCGCCCGGCCAGCTCCCGGATCTCCGAGGTCAACGGCACCGCGCCCAGCCCCTGCGCCACCCGGTACGCCTCGCGCAGCAGCTTGGCGGCGGTGGCCACCCGGCTGCGCCGGGCCAGCAGCGCCTCGGCCTGCCGCAACCGCGAGTACGCCGCCGGGTAGGGGTGGTTGCGTCGCTCCCATTCGGCGACCGAGTTGGCCCACAGCTCCGGGTCGCTGCCGTCGAGCCGACTCACCTCGGCGGCGCAGAGCGCCAGGAAGCCGTCCACCACCGAACGGACCGGACGTGCCGCGGACGCGCTTTTGCGCGCGACCCGCTCGGCCACGTCCCGCAGCCGCCGCACCGCCGTCGGGTCGACGGCCACCGTACGGCTGGCGTGCGCCTCCGCCTCGGCGCGCAGGCCGTGCCAGACCAGCGCGGACAGGATGGTCACGTCGTCGGAGCGGCTTTCGGTCAGGCCGCGCTGCACCGCCTGCCGCGCCACGTCGTGCCGGCCCTCCCACATGGCCAGCCCGGCGCGCAGGGTGAGCAGCGGGATGACGTGCCGGGCACCGCCGCCGGCGAGCACCGTGGCCACGGCGTCGAGGTCCCGGTCGGCGGCCTCGATGTCGCCGTAGCCCACCGAGAGCCGGCACCGGGCCAGCAGCAGCTCGACGGCGTCCGCTCCGGACGGGCGGTGCCGCAGCGCGGCGGCGACCACCTTCTCCGCCTCGGCCCACTGGCCCACGCGGAACAGCCCGTTGGTGGCGATGGCCAGCAGCCGGGTCTCCCAGGTGCGGCCCAGCCCCAGCTCGGCCACCCGCTCGGCGCCCCGGCGGGCCACCACCACCCCCTCTTCGAGGATGTTCAGCGGGCCGGTCAGCAGCTCGGCCAGGTGCAGGTACGCGCAGGCCACGTCCTCCGGCCGGCCGGCGCGCTCGGCGGTGTCGAGCGCCTGGCGCATCACCGCCAGTCCGGCGTCCGGGTCTTCCAGGTAGGCCTCGCTGAAGCCGAGCGCGGAGCTGGCCAGCACCACCTCGGTGGTGGATCCCTCCACCGTGGCGGCCAGCGCCAGCGCCTCCCGGGCCCGCCGGCCGGCGTCGGCGTACCGGCCGGTGGTGCTGGTGGTGCTGCTGTCGGTGGCGGTGTTCGTGCTGTTGCGGCCCCGGCTGGGGGTGGTGGCGATGCCGCAGCGGCGCACGCCGGCGCGGGTGGCGGCGGCGATCGCGCTGGCGGGTATCGGCATCGCCCTGTACGACGGGTTGATCGGTCCGGGTACGGGCACGTTCCTGGTGTTGGCGTTCACCGCTCTGGTGGGTGCGGATTTCGTGCACGGCTCGGCGATGGCCAAGGTCGTCAACGCGGGCACGAACCTCGGCGCGTTGGTGGTGTTCGGGGTGACCGGGCACGTGTGGTGGCTGCTGGGCGCGGGGATGGCGGTGTGCAACATCGCCGGCGCGGTGCTGGGTGCGCGGATGGCGTTGCGGCGCGGGTCGGGGTTCGTGCGGGTGGTGTTGCTGGTGGTGGTGGTGGCGTTGGTCGCGAAGCTCGGCCACGACCAGTGGCTGGCCCGGTGAGCCGGCGCTGATGCCGGTGCGCGCGGAGCACGACCGGGCCGTCCTGGCGGAGCTGCTGGGGCGTGATCCGATGCTGCACGCCTACCAGTTGGGCGACCTGGACGACTTCTTCTGGCCGTACACCTCGTGGTTCCGTCGGGGTGAGCAGGTCGCGTTGCTGTATCACGGGGTGGACCCGCCGACGTTGCTGGCGTTCGCGGCGCCGGCGGACACCGCGGCGTTGGCGGGGTTGCTGGCGGAGGTGGCGCCGGTGCTGCCCGCCCGGTTGTACGCGCACCTGTCCCCCGGGCTGGCCGACGCCCTGGCCGGGTCGTTCCGGCTCGACGCCGGTGGCCGGCACCACCGGATGGCGTTGACCGATCCGGCCCGTCTCGCGCGGGTGCGTCCGGCGGGTGTGGTGCTCGGCGGGGCGGACCTGCCGGCGCTGCGCCGGCTGTACGTGCGGGCGTACCCGGAGAACTGGTTCGACCCGCGGATGCTGGACACCGGCCAGTACGTGGGGGTGCGCGACGGCGGTGAGCTGCGGGCGGTGGCCGGGGTGCACGTGTGGTCGCCGGCCTACCGGGTGGCGGCGTTGGGCAACGTGGCGACCGATCCGCGCTGGCGGGGGCGGGGTGTGGGCGCGGCGGTGGTGGCGGCGTTGTGCGCCCGGCTGCGCGCGAGCGTCGAGCACGTGACGTTGAACGTGAAGGCGGACAACGCGGTGGCGGTGCGGCTGTACGAGCGGGTGGGTTTCACCCGGGTCGCCGACTACGACGAGTGGACGTTGACCGCCCGGTGACCGGTCAGCGGCGGCGGCTGGGTGAGTCGAAGCGGCCGGCGCGGATCTCGCGCAGGGCGCGGCGGCGGATGTCTCCGCGCAGGGTGTCGACGTAGAGCGTGCCGCGCAGGTGGTCGGCCTCGTGCTGCAGGGCGCGGGCGAGAAAGCCGCTGCCGGCGATGGTCAGCGGTTCGCCGTGCTGGTCGACGCCGTGGGCGGTGGCGTGCATGGCCCGCTGGGTCGGGAAGTACAGGCCGGGGATGGACAGGCAGCCCTCCTCGTCGTCCTGGAGTTCCTCGGACAGCTCCAGCCTGGGGTTGATCAGGTGGCCGCGGTGCCCGTCGGCGTCGTAGACGAACACCTGGGCGCTGACCCCGATCTGCGGTGCGGCGACGCCGGCGCGGCCGGGCGCGCCGAGCAGGGTGTCCATCAGGTCGGTGACCAGGGCGCGCAGTTCGGCGTCGAAGGTGGTGACGGGCTCGGCCGGGGTGCGCAGGACAGGGTCGCCGATGATCCGGATGGGCCGCATGGTCATGCGGGTCAGCGTATCGCCGGTGGCGGCGGGTTCAGCGTCCGGCCAGGGTGGCGCGGATCGGGGCGGTCTTGGCGGCGGCTTCGGCGACCTCGGCGGTGGGGTCGCTGTCCCAGGTGATGCCGCCGCCGGCCCAGGTGTGCATCCTCTCGCCGTCGGCGGCGGCGGTGCGGATGGTCAGGCCGAGGTCGATCCGGCCGGGGGCGACCCAGCCCAGGGCGCCCATGCTGGCGCCCCGGCCGACGGGTTCCAGGGCGTCGATCTGGGTCAGGGCGGCGAGTTTCGGCGCGCCGGTGACCGAGCCGCCGGGGCAGGTGGCGCGCAGCAGGTCGGCCAGGCCGAGGCCGTCGGCGATAGTGGCGCGCACGGTGGACTCGGCCTGCCACAGGTCGCACCAGCGGCGTACGGCGAACAGGTCGTCGACGCGGACGGTGCCGGTGCGGGCGATGCGGGCCAGGTCGTTGCGTTCCAGGTCGACGATCATGATGTGTTCGGCGCGTTCCTTCGCGCTGGCGAGCAGTTCGGCGCGGCCGACGGCGGTGGCCGGGCGGGTGCCTTTGATGGGTCTGGTGGTCAGCTGCCCGCCGGTGACCTCGACGAGGGTCTCCGGGGAGGCGCAGCCGATCGCCCAGCCGTCGCCGGTGAGCACGCCGCCGTAGCGGGCGCCGGGCAGCGCGCCGAGGCGGCTCAGGGCGGGCAGCGGGTCGCCGGTGTAGCGGGCGGCGGCGTGGCCAACGAGGTTGGTCTGGTAGACGTCGCCGCGGCCGATGGCGGCGCGCACCGCGTCGACGGCGTCGGCGTGCTGGCGGGGGGTCCAGCTCTCGGTCCACTCGCCGAGCCACCAGGGCGCCGGTGGGCCGGGCGGCGCGGCCGGGGCGGCGCCGTGGTCGTAGACGACGACGGCGAGGTCGGGAAGGGCGGG
>NZ_RCVI01000118.1:0-5184 GCF_003667455.1 Micromonospora sp. CV4
GCCCCGACCCGCACGGCGCAGGTGACCACGCCGGCGCTGCGCTCCATCGCGGGCGGCGACCGGAGCCCGGGCGTGTACCGGACGCCGGCACCGGTCCCGGCGGCGCCCGTCGTGCCGGAGTCGTCCGTGCCGCGGCCCCTGCGTCGGCGCGGCGCGCTGACCGTCGTCCGTGCCGCGCCCGGCGTGGCACGCGCCGTACCGCGCCCGCCGTTGATACACCCGCTGGGCGGGCTCGCCGCGTCCGCGTGACCCACGACCCCGCCCGGGAGCAGCTGCTGGACGCCCTCGACGCTCAGGCGGCGGCGAGGAAGGCCAGCACCCGTGGCCAGGTCATCGCGGCGGCGTCGGGGGCGTACTCGGCGACGTCCGGGTCGGTGAACAGGTGCCCCACGCCCGGGTAGCGGAACACCGTCAGGTCGGCGCCGGCGTCGGTCATCGCCCGCTGCCACTCGTCGACCTCGTCCGGCGCGTCGTACGGGTCGGGGTCGGCGAGGTGCAACTGCACCGGCAGCCCGGAGCGGACGGCTTCCGGCGCGCCACCGGTGCCGTGCAGAAGGAGCAGACCGGCGGTGTCGGGGCGCTCGGCCAGGAGCGCCCCGGCCACGCCGGCGCCCATCGAGAACCCGGCGAGCACGGTCTCCGCCGGCAGCTCCCGCAGCGCCGCCCGGGCCCGGTCGAGCACCACCTCCTGGCCGATCTTGTCGAGCAGCGCGAAGCCCTCCTCGACGGTGTCGGCGGCCTGGACGCCGTAGAGGTCGGGAGTGACGACCCGGTGCCCGGCGGCGCGCAGCCGGTCCGCGGCGGCGCGCACGGCGGGCCGCAGCCCGTACACGGAGTGGAACAGCACGACGTGTCGCATCCGGTCATCCTGCCCCAGCTGGACGGCAGTGCGGCGTGGGCACGCGGGGCGGCCGTCAGACCAGCGCGGCCAGCCGGGCCACCAGCTCGGACGGCGGCGGCATCGCGGCGATCTCGCGGCCGACCTGCCCGGCCGCGGTCCGCAGGCCGTCGTCGGTGAGCAGCCGGGTCAGCGCCTGCGGGGTGATGTCGCGGGGGCGCAGTGCCAGGCCGGCGCCTCGACGGGCCACCAGCTCCGCGTTGTGCCGCCGGTCCCCCGGACCGACGGTGGCCAGCTGCGGCAGGCCGGCGGCGAGGGCGCCGAAGGCGCTGCCCGCCCCGCCGTGGTGGACCAGCGCCGCGCTCGCCGGCAGGGCCTCGTCGAGCGGGATCCAGTCGACCACCCGGACGTTACCGGGCAGCACACGGGTCGAGCGCCGGTCCGGCCGGACCAGCACGATCTCGGCGTCCACCCGGGCGGCGGCCGCGACCACGGCGGGCATCGGCCCCCGGTCGCCGGGGCCGGTGAGGGTGCTGCGGGTGACCAGGATCCGGGGCCGGTCGCCCGGCTCGCGCAGCCAGGCCGGCAGCTCGCCGCCGCCGACGTAGGAGGTGTACCGCATCGGCCAGCCGTCCTGCGTGGTCACGCTGGGCGGGGCCACGGCGAGGGCCGCGGCGGGCGGAGGCAGCTCGGTCAGGCCGTGCCGGCGCAGCGCGGCGCCGAGCCGGGCGCTGGTGGCGCGGACCAGGTCCCGGCCGTCGAAGAGGGCGTTCTCCTGCCGGACCGCCGGCACACCCAGCCGGGCGGCGGCCACCGCGCCGGCCACCGCGAACGGCTCGTGCAGGACCAGGTCCGGATGCCACCGGGTGGCCAGCGCGACGACCGGGTCGGTGAGCTGGTCGTTGAGTGCCCCGAAGAGCAGGCCGGCGCCTCGGGTGCCGGCCGTGCCGGCCAGCTCGGCGCGAGCGATGAGCGGGTGGCGCGGCAGCACGCGCAGCGCGATCCGGCCGAAGTCGAAGCCCGGCGCCACGTCGTGCACCGGCAGGCCGGCGTCGGCGGCCGCCAGGCCACCGCCACCGGTCGCCAGCAGCACGTCGTGGCCAGCGTCACGCAGCGCGACGGCGAGCGGCACCAGCGGGAAGACGTGGCCGACGAGCGGCGCGGAGACCACCAGGACACGCATGGACGGATCCTATGTCGACGGTGGCGCCGCCGGTGTCCGGCTGCGGCCCCGGAACTCCGCGACCACCTCGCCGTCGTCCCGGGTGACCGTGACGTCGTAGATGCCGCTGCGGCCGTAACGGGTGCGTTCGGTGGCGCGGGCGGTGAGCAGGTCCCCGCCGCGGGCCGGCCGGACGAAGGTGATCTCACCCCCGGCCGCGACGGTGACCGGGCCCCGGCTGTTGCAGGCCAGCGCGAAGGCGGTGTCGGCGAGCAGGAAGACGAAGCCGCCGTGGGCGATCGCGTGACCGTTGAGCATCCACTCGGTCACCCGCATCCGGGCCACCGCCGCGCCGTCGGCGGCCTCGACCAGCTCGATGCCGAGGCCGCGCGAGGCCGCGTCGGCGGCGAACATGTCGTACGCCGGGTTGCGCTGTTCCGCCACGTCAGCCGGCCCGCCGCTGGTCAACGATGCGCCGCATCTTGCCCACCGAGCGCTCCACCCCGTCCGGGGCGAGCACCTGCACCGCCACGCTCACACCGATGGTGTTCTTCACCAGCTCCACCAGGGTCGCGCCGGCACGCTCGGCGGCGTCCAGCGCGACCTCGGCCCGCCGTTCGACCCGCACCGTCAGGGTGTCCAGCCGGCCCTGCCGGTCGAGTACGCACTGGAAGTGCGGCGACAACTGCGGGGTCCGCAGGATCAGCTCCTCGATCTGGGTCGGGAAGATGTTCACCCCCCGCACGATCATCATGTCGTCCGTCCGGCCGGTGATCTTCTCGATCCGGCGCATCGGGCGGGCGGTGCCCGGCAGCAGCCGGGTCAGGTCCCGGGTCCGGTACCGGACGACCGGCATCGCCTCCTTGGTCAGCGAGGTGAGGACCAGCTCGCCCTGCTCGCCGTCGGGCAGCACCGCCCCGGTGACCGGGTCGATGATCTCCGGGTAGAAGTGGTCCTCCCAGAGGTGCAGCCCGTCCTTGGTCTCCACGCACTCGGTGGCCACACCCGGGCCCATCACCTCGGAGAGCCCGTAGATGTCGACCGCGTGGATGTCCAGCCGGTGCTCCATCTCCCGGCGCATGTCCTCGGTCCACGGCTCCGCGCCGAAGATGCCCACCCGCAGCGAGGTCGTCCGGGGGTCGACGCCCTGGCGCTGCATCTCGTCCACGATGGCCAGCATGTAGCTGGGCGTGACCATGATGACCTCGGGTTCGAAGTCGCGGATCAGCATGACCTGGCGTTCGGTCATGCCACCGGAGACCGGGATGACCGTGCAGCCCAGTTCCTCGGCGCCGTAGTGCGCGCCGAGCCCACCGGTGAACAGCCCGTAGCCGTACGCCACGTGCACCCGGTCGCCCGGACGCCCGCCGGACGCACGGATCGACCGGGCCATCAGCCGGGCCCACGTCCGCAGGTCGTCGCGGGTGTAGCCGACGACGGTCGGCCGGCCGGTGGTGCCCGAGGAGGCGTGCAGCCGGGCGACCCGCTCGCGGGGCACGGCGAACATGCCGAACGGATAGTTGTCCCGCAGCTCGGCCTTGCCGGTGAACGGGAAGCGGGCCAGGTCGTCGAGGTCCCGGCAGTCGTCGGGGTGCACCCCGGCCGCGTCGAACGCCCGGCGGTAGTGCGGGACGTTGTCGTACGCGTGCCGCAGCGACCAGCGCAGCCGCTCGCGTTGCAGGTCGCGTAGCTCGTCGATGCCGGCTCGCTCGATCGGCTCCAACTCCTCGGGCCGAGGGGTGCGGTCCTGCATGCCTGCCTCCTGTCCACCGGGCACGGCCGGTTCCACACCGGCCGACCCGGGTAAGGTACGCCGCGCCGGTCAGGGGTTCTCCGGGCGTCCACCAGGGTGTGCCCGGTCAGCCGGGTGTCGGCAACCGGTGCGGCGCGGCCAGTCCGGGGTGGCCTCGGCGTCGGTCAGCGCACCCGCCAGCACCTGGTCGTGGGTGGGCCGGAGTCGGGCTCTTCGCCGGCAACCCGCTCGGCGGCGGGGCGGTCGGGCGGTCGGGCGGCTGACAGGTCCCTGTCGCGCACCCTCGTCAACGTCCTGGCGGTGCTCACCGCGCTGCTCGGCGGGTTCACGCTGACCGCGGCGGGCCCGGCGCCGACCATCGTCGCGCTGGTGCTGCCGGGCATTCGGCTTCCCACCGTGCCGCCGTCGCAGCTGCGCATCATGCGGTACGCCCAGCAGGCGCCCACCCGGCGCGGCGGTCGAAGCGCCGGGCCGGACGGATGACCGGCCCGGCGCCCCAGTGATCATCGCGTTGCCATTCTCTCGCAATTGCAAGTCATGTGCAACAAGGTCTGGACAGGCGACCGACGCCGTAACTAGCCTGATCGTCATGACTCCTTACATCACGGATGCGTCGGCGTGGCAGGAGAGCTGGGACCGCCAGCAGGAGGCGTACCTGCCGGACCGGGAGCACCGGTTCACCGCCATGCTCGACGCGGTGGACGCGGTCCGCGACGGCCGGCCACCGCGCGTGCTCGATCTGGCCGGCGGCACCGGCACCATCTCCCTGCGGACGCTGGCGCGGTTCCCCACCGCCGAGGTGACCCTGGTGGACCTCGACCCGGCGCTGCTGGCCATCGCCCGCGCCTCCCTCACGGACCGGGCCACAGTGGTCACCGCCGATCTCGGCGCCCCCGAATGGCTGTCGGCGCTGCCCCACCGCGAGTACGACGCCGTGCTCACCGCCACCGCGCTGCACTGGCTGCCGGCCGAGCGGCTCGGCCGGCTCTACGGCGAGATCCGCGACCTGCTGCGGCCGGGCGGGATCTTCGTCAACGCCGACCACATGCCCGACGACACCCTGCCGGAGCTGACCAAGCGGCTGCTCGACCGCGCCCGGGACCGGCGGGCCGCCCGGTACGCGGCCGGGTCGGTGCTGTCCTGGTCGGACTGGTGGGAACGGGCCGGCGCCGACCCGGTGCTCGCCCCGCTGGTCGCTCAGCGGCACGCCATCTACCCGACCGGGCACAGCCCCGAGTGGAACCCGCCGGTCTCCTGGCACCTGGCCACCCTGACCGCGGCCGGCTTCAGCGAGGTCGGCACGGTGTGGCGCGGCGGCCCGGACGCCGCGGTCGCGGCGGTGCGCTGACCGACCAACCCCGACGCCCGGCCGTCCCCGGCACCCACCTCTTATACACCTCTCCGAGCCCACGAGACTACGCTGCATCTCGT
>NZ_RCVI01000115.1:0-5055 GCF_003667455.1 Micromonospora sp. CV4
ACCCCGCCCCGGGCGGTCACCCCCTCGCCGAGCCGGAGCGCGCCCACGGCGACGCCGACGGCCAGCCCGAGCCCGGAGCCGGGGCGCAGCTCGGACGGCAACCTGATCACCGACATCCTGGACGGCATCGGAGACCTCCTCACCGGTGGACGCGGAGAGGACACCGCGACCCCGTCGGCGAGCCCGAGCGTCCGGCTGTCGGCGAAGCCGACCGGTACGCCGGCCCGGCCGCCGGCCGCCGGCCCCGGGGTCACCGACTGCCCGGCGCCGGGCCCCACCCGTCCCGCGAAGCCGGGCAAGGTGGAGCCGGGAAAGCCGTTGCCGCGCATCGCGGCCGACCCGACCCTGCCGAAGGTCGCCCAGACACCGTCGAAGCTCACCGGCTCCAAGGTCACCATGACCGGGCTGCGGTTCGAGGGGATCACCGAGCTGGAGTCCGAGAAGGGCCACCTCAAGGTGCTGAAGTTCAGCATGCGCGAAGCGGTGACCGACGACTTCCTCCTGCGCGCGGACGGCCCCGACGGGCGCAACCAGCGGTACGCGACCGACCGGTTGACCGTGCGCGGTGACGTGGCCTTCTACGCCACCCGGTTCGTCGGCCGACTGCTCGGCATCAAGATCACGCTGACTCCGGATCTGCCGCTGCCGGACGGCCTCCCGGTCACGTCGCCGATCCCGATCACGTTCACCGACCCGGTCATCGACCTGGCGTACGTCACCAGTGACACGCTGACCGCCCGGCCGACGCTGGCACTGACCCTCGGTTGAGCACCGCCCCTCGCCGGACGTCGTGCCGGCGAGGGGCGGTGACGGTCAGAGTCGAGCCAGCGCCCGGCGCAACGGGTCGAGGCCCAGTGCGCCCAGGTCCAACGCCTGCCGGTGGAACTCCCGCAGGTCGAAGTCCGCGCCCTTGCGGGCCTTGGCGTCCTCGCGGGCCTGGAGCCAGATCCGCTCACCGACCTTGTACGACGGCGCCTGCCCCGGCCAGCCCAGGTAGCGGTTCAGCTCGAAGCGCAGGTTCTCGTCCGGCACCCGGCAGTGCGCCCGCATGAACTCCCAGCCCAGCTCCGGCGTCCACCGCTCGCCGGGGTGGAAGCCGAACGGGTTGTCCTTCGGGATCTCCAGCTCCAGGTGCATGCCGATGTCGACGATCACCCGGGCCGCCCGCATCGCCTGGCCGTCGAGCATGCCCAGCTTGTCGCCCGGGTCCTCCAGGTAGCCCAGCTCGTCCATCAGCCGCTCCGAGTAGAGCGCCCACCCCTCGCCGTGTCCGGAGACCCAGCAGAGCAGCCGCTGCCAGCGGTTGAGCAGGTCGGAACGGACCGCGGTCTGCGCCACCTGGAGGTGATGACCCGGCACGCCCTCGTGGTAGACCGTGGTCACCTCCCGCCAGGTGGAGAAGTCGGTGATGCCCTGCGGCACCGCCCACCACATGCGCCCGGGGCGGGAGAAGTCCTCGCTCGGGCCGGTGTAGTAGATGGCGCCGTCGCTGGTCGGGGCGAGGCAGCACTCGATCCGGCGGACCTGCTCCGGGATGTCGAAGTGGGTGCCGTGCAGCTCGCTGATCGCCTTGTCGGCGAGCGCCTGCATCCAGTCGCGGAACGCCTCCTTGCCCTGGATGGTCCGCGCCGGGTCGGCGTCCAGCGCGGCGACGGCCTCGTCGACACTGGCGCCCGGACCCGCGATGCGCGCGGCGACGACGCGCATCTCCGCCTCCAGGCGGGCCAGCTCCGCGAAGCCCCAGGCGTACGTCTCGTCCAGGTCGATCTTGGCGCCGAGGAAGTACTGCGAGGCGAGTTCGTAGCGCTCCCGGCCGGCGGCCTGCTTGTCCCGCCCGTGCGGCGCCAGCTCGGCGCGCAGGAACTGGCCGAACTCCGCGGTCGCCGCGGTGGCCGCCGCCGCCCCCCGCCGCAGTTCGGCGCCGAGCGTGCCGTCCGCGCCCAGCCGCTCCACCAGCCCGTGGAAGAAGTTGTCCCCGGTCGGGTCGACCCAGACGTCACACTGCTTGGCCACCTCGACCAGCTGCACCTTCGAGCTGATCTGGCCGGCGGCGAGCGCCTCCCGCAGCGTGGTCTTGTAGCCCTCCAGCGCGCCGGGGAAGCCGTTGAGCCGGGCGGCGATGTTGGCCTGCGCGTCGGCCGTCGCGGTCGGCATCAGGTCGAACACCATGCGGATGTCGTGCAGCCCGCTGGCGATCACGTTGACCTCGCTGGTGGCCTCGCCGGCCTCGTACCGGGCGAGGTCCAGGCCGAGCCGTTCCTGCATGGCCTCCTTGGCGGTGCGCTCCGCCTCGGAGTCCGGCTCGGTCACCTCCAGCTCGGAGAGCGTCCGGCGGGTCAGGTTCGCGCGCGCCCGGTAACCCTCGGGCGAGAGGTCGTCCAGCTGGTCGTCATGGCCGGCGATGCCGACGTAGGTGGCGCCGGTCGGGCTCAACGGCGCCCACTCGGCCACGTAGCGGTTGGCGAGTTCATCGATTCGTCCCACGGTGCGACCCTACGTGACCGACCCGCCCCGGTGTCGACGACGTTTGTCGTGTTCAGCGAGCGGTTGGCGGCACCGTGGTGGTCAGAGATGGTGTCCGAAAGTCGCGCGACTTTGTCGTACGCCTCGGGCAGAGTGTCAGGGGTGAACACCGACATCACTCCTGACAAGGCGCCGCTGCGCGCCTGGCTGCCGGGATTCATCGCACTCGCCGCCATCTGGGGCTCCAGCTTCCTGTTCATCAAGGTCGGGGTGGCCGAGCTGCATCCGGTCCAGCTCACCCTCTATCGCGTCGTCGCCGGTGCGCTGACCCTGCTGGTGGTGCTCGCCGTGCTGCGCGACCGCCTGCCCCGCGAGCCCCGGGTCTGGGCGCATCTCTTCGTGGTCGCCGCCTTCGGCGTGGCCGTGCCCTTCACCCTCTTCGGCTACGGCGAGCAGCGGGTCGAGTCGATGCTCGCCGGCATCTGGAACGCCACCACGCCGCTGATCGTGCTGCCGCTGGCGGTGCTGGTCTTCCGCACCGAGCGGCTGACCGTGCGCCGCGGGGTCGGGCTCGGGCTGGGCTTCCTGGGCGTGCTCGTGGTGCTCGGGGTCTGGGAGGGCATCGGCGGGGCGCACTTCATCGGGCAGGTGATGTGCTTCGGCGCGGCCGCCTGCTACGGCCTCGCCATCCCGTACCAGAAGCGGTTCATCGCGGGCAGCACGCACTCGGGGCTGTCGCTCTCCGCGGCGCAGTTGCTGCTCGCCGCCGGCCAGCTGGCCATCGTCACCCCGTTCGTCGCGGGCGCGCCGCCGCTGCCGACCGACCTGTCGCCGAAGGTGGTGGCCAGCGTGCTGACCCTCGGCGCGCTCGGCACCGGGCTCGCCTTCGTGATCAACATGCGCAACATCCGCGTGGCCGGGGCGAGCACCGCCTCCACCGTGACCTACCTGATCCCGATCTTCGCGGTGCTGATCGGGGCCGTGGCGCTCGACGAGCGGCTCAACTGGCACCAGCCCGTCGGCGCCCTCATCGTGCTGCTGGGAGTCGCGGTCTCGCAGGGCGTGGTCGGCCGGCGGCGGCCCCGACCGGTGGTCGGCGTCGGCGCGCCCGCCGCGCCCGCGGCGGAGCCGGTCAGCCGCTGAGGCTCGACCGGCCCGTGGGCGGGCGCCTCAGGACCGGTCGCCCGCCCACGCCACCAGCTGCTTCGCCGACCAGGTGTTGACCACCCGGTCGGCGGGGACGCCGCAGCGGGCGGCCCGCTCACAGCCGAACCGCTGCCAGTCGAGCTGGCCGGGGGCGTGCGCGTCCGTGTTGATGGCGAACCGGCAGCCGGCCTCCAGGGCGCGGCGGATCAGCCGCTTCGGTGGGTCCTGCCGCTCCGGCCGCGAGTTGATCTCGACGGCGGTGTCGTGCTCCGCGCAGGCGGCGAAGACCGCGTCCGCGTCGAAGTCGCTCTCGCCCCGGGTCCGGGCCCGGTGCCCCCGGTCGCCCGGCCCGGTCACCCCGGCCGGGCGGGACGACACCATCCGGCCGGTGCAGTGACCGAGGATGTCCAGGTGGGGGTTGGCGACCGCGGTCAGCATCCGCCGGGTCATCTTCGCCCGCTCGTCGTTCAGGCCGCTGTGCACCGAGCCGACCACCACGTCCAGCCGGGCCAGCAGCTCGTCGTCCTGGTCCAGCGAACCGTCGGCGAGGATGTCCACCTCGATCCCGGTCAGGATCCGGAAACCGTCCGGCAGTGCCGCGTTGACCTGCGCCACGTGGTCGAGCTGACGGCGCAGCCGATCGGCGGTCAGCCCCCGGGCCACCTTCAGCCGGGGCGAGTGGTCGGTCAGCACCATGTACTCGTGGCCCAACTCCACCGCGGCCAGCGCCATCTCCTCGATCGGCGAGCCACCGTCGGACCAGTCCGAGTGGGTGTGACAGTCGCCGCGCAGCGCTTCGCGCAGCGCCGCCGCCTCGGCGTCCAGGTCAGTGCCCTCGGTGGCCACCAGCCGGCGCAGGTAGACCGGCTCCTCACCGGCCAGCGACTCCGCCACGCAGCGGGCCGTGACGTCACCGACCCCGGCCAGCTTGGTGAGCGTGCCGTTGCCGGCCCGCTCGGCCACCTCGGCCGCGGGCAGGCCGGCCAGCGCCTTGGCCGCGGACCGGAACGCCCGCACCCGATAGGTTGCCTCGTTCGCCCGCTCCAGCAGGAACGCGATGCGGCGCAGGTCGGCGATGGGGTCCCGGGCCTTCATCCACCGAACCTAGCCGTTGCCGGGCCGGTCAGGGAGCCTTCGGGCAGCCGTTTCTGCGCTGCCACGCGGTCACCTCGGCGGCCGGTTCCCGATTGCCGCCACGCCGCCAGGAGTCCAGATAGCGCGCCGGCCAGAGCACCCCACGCCGGATCCACCAACCGTCCCGACCCGTACACGGCGGCGAGATGCCGAAGTGCACATGGCAGACGTTGTTCGCGTTGCCGGTGCGGCCCACCTTGCCGAGCTGCTGCCCGGCGCGTACCCGGACCCCGGCGTCGACGCCCGTGGTCACCACGCTCAGGTGCGAGCCGTAGTACCGCACCCCGTCATCGCCGAGCAGGGCGACGGACA
>NZ_RCVI01000240.1:0-51665 GCF_003667455.1 Micromonospora sp. CV4
GCCAGGATCGCCGGGCCGGCGATCGGGAAGGCGGCAACCGGGCGGCGGCAATCGAGGGCCGGTGACCGCGCGGGCCCGGGGATCGGGCGGGCACGGCGGGCCCCACCCCACCCACGACGCAGCGCGACAAAAGCAGCGCGACAAAGCAGCGCGACAAACCCCGAACACCCGGGCATCGCCAACAGCAGCAGAACGACATCACGAAGCCGGCAAAAGCCTACGATCAGGAAAAGCCTAGAGGAGGTCGGCATGACCGCAGCGATGGAGATGCCCCGAGTCCAGGAGTGCGTGGTCGTAGCTTGCGCGTACAACGACGCCGGCGACTGCCACGCCTTTGCGATCACGATCGGCAGCATGGATCACGCGCACTGCCATACCTTCGTCGAGTCGCCGGTGCGCGGCGGTGTGGAGAGCCTGATCGCGCAGGTGGGCGCGTGCCAACGGTCCGACTGCCGGCACAACGAGCAGCTCGAGTGCCATGCTTCGTCGATCAGGGTCGGCCCGGACAACGACATGGCCGACTGCATGACCTACGACGGCCGCTGACCTGCCACGACCGTCCCGTCAGGGCAGATCAGGGCAGATCGTTGGCGCGGCGGATGACCGTCACCAGGTCGTCGATGATGCTGGTGAGGGCGAAGTCCTTCGGGGTGAAGACCCGGGCCACCCCGGCCGCCCGCAACGTGTCGGCGTCCGCGGTGGGGATGATGCCGCCCACGACCACCGGAAGGTCGGCCCGGCCGGCTGCGCGCAGCCCGTCGAGTACGGCCGGCACGGCGGCGAGGTGCGAGCCGGACAGCACCGAGAGCCCCACTAGGTCGACGTCCTCCTCGACGGCGGCGGCGACAATCTGCCCGGCGGTCAGCCGGATGCCCTGGTAGACGACCTCGAAGCCGGCGTCGCGGGCGCGTACCGCGATCTGCTCGGCGCCGTTGGAGTGCCCGTCCAGGCCGGGTTTGCCGACCAGCAGCCGCAGCCGGCCGCTGCCCAGCTCGCGGGCGGTGGCGGTGACCCGCTCGCGGACGGCCGCGAGGCCCGGGTCGCCGCCGGTGCCGGTGCCGCCGGCCAACCCGGTGGGCGCCCGGTACTCGCCGAAGACCTGGCGCAGCGCGCCGGCCCACTCGCCGGTGGTCACACCGGCCCGCACGCACTCCAGGGTGGCCGGCATCAGGTTCGTGGTGGTCGCGGCGTCCGCGCGGAGCCGGGCCAGCGCCGCGTCGACGGCGGCGGCGTCCCGGTCGGCCCGCCACCGGCGTACGCCGTCCGCGGCGGCTGCCTCGACCGCCGGATCGACCTGCTCGACCGCCTCCGCTCCGGCGGCGGTCAGCGGGGACGACTCGGTCTCGGTGAAGCGATTGACGCCGACCACCACGTCGGCGCCGGACTCCATCCGGCGGCGGCGCTCGGCCAGCGAGGCGACCAGCGCGCTCTTGAGGTAGCCGGTCTCCACGGCGGCCACCACGCCGCCCAGCTCCAGCACCTTGTCCAGCTCGACCCGGGCGCCGGTGACGATCTCGTCGACCAGCGCGGTCATCACGTGCGAGCCGGCGAAGAGGTCGGGGTATTCGAGCAGGTCCGACTCGTACGCCAGGACCTGCTGCATCCGCAGCGACCACTGCTGGTCCCAGGGGCGGGGCAGGCCCAGCGCCTCGTTCCAGGCGGGCAGCTGCACCGCTCGGGCCCGGGCGTCACGGGACATCGTGACGCCGAGCATCTCCAGCACGATGCGCTGGATGTTGTTCTCCGGCTGCGCTTCGGTCAGGCCGAGCGAGTTGACCTGTACGCCGTAGCGGAACCGCCGCTGCCGGGCCTCGGTGACCCCGTACCGGTCGCGGGTGATCTCGTCCCAGAGCACGCCGAACGCGCGCATCTTGGCGATCTCCTCCACGAACCGCACCCCGGCGTTGACGAAGAACGAGATCCGCTGCACCACGTCACCCATCCGCTCGGCGGGCACCTGGCCCGAGTCACGGACCGCGTCGAGCACGGCGACCGCCGTGGCCAGCGCGAAGCCGACCTCCTGCACCGGCGTGGCACCGGCCTCCTGGAGGTGGTACGAGCAGATGTTGACCGGGTTCCACCGCGGCATCTCACTCAGCGTGTAGGCCACCACGTCGGCGGTGAGCCGCAGCGACGCCGCCGGCGGGAAGATGTACGTCCCCCGGGACAGGTACTCCTTGATGATGTCGTTCTGGGTGGTGCCGGCGCAGCAGGCCAGCTCCGCGTTCTGCTCCAGCCCCACGGTGCCGTACAGGGCGAGCAGCCACATCGCCGGGGCGTTGATGGTCATCGAGGTGTTCATCTCGGCCAAGGGGATGCCGTCGAACAGCGCCCGCATGTCGCCGAGGTGGGCCACCGGCACGCCCACCCGGCCGACCTCACCGGCGGCCAGCTCGTGGTCGGGGTCGTACCCGGTCTGGGTCGGCAGGTCGAAGGCGACCGAGAGACCGGTCTGCCCCTTCGCCAGGTTGCGGCGGAAGAGGGCGTTGGTCGCCGCGGCCGACGAGTGGCCGGCGTAGGTGCGCATCACCCACGGGCGGTCCCGCTCGGGCAACCGCCCCGGGAATGCCTTCTCATCCATGGCCGGAGTCTAAGTTACCGTTCAGTAAAACGGGTTGTGGAAAACCACACAGGTCCATGTCGCGGACGTCCGGGTCCGAAGCTCCCGCAGTGGTCCGGACCACCACACCCCGGGCACCACGTCGCCCCAGCCAGGACGCACACTGGACGCCATGGATGACGAGCTGGCCATCTCCGTCCGGGGGCTGCGCAAGGCGTACGGCGACAACGTGGCCGTGGCGGGTGTGGACCTCGACGTCCGCCGCGGCGAGGTGTTCGCGCTGCTCGGCCCGAACGGCGCCGGCAAGACCACCACCGTGGAGATCCTGGAGGGCTACCGACGGCGGGATGCCGGCGAGGTCACCGTGCTCGGCGCGGATCCGGCCCACCCAGATGCCGGCTGGCGGTCGCGGGTCGGCATCGTGCTCCAGGGCACCGGCGAGTTCGACGAGCTGACCGTGGCCGAGGTGATCCGCCACTTCTCCGGCTTCTACCCGGACGCCGACGACCCGGACAAGGTGATCGAGCGGGTCGGGCTGGCCGGCAAGGCGAAGGCCCGCACCCACACCCTCTCGGGCGGGCAGAAGCGCCGCCTCGACGTGGCGCTGGGCATCATCGGCCGCCCCGAGCTGCTCTTCCTCGACGAACCGACCACCGGCTTCGACCCGGAGGCCCGTCGCGAGTTCTGGGAGCTGATCCGCGACCTCGCCGCGGCCGGCACCACCATCGTGCTGACCACGCACTACCTGGACGAGGCGGAGTCGCTCGCCGACCGGGTCGGCGTGATCGCCGGCGGCCGGTTGGTCGAGGTGGCCGCGCCGAACCGGCTGGGCAACCGGCAGGAGGCCCTCGCGACGGTCTCCTGGCGTACCCCGGACGGGACGCCGGAGAGCGCGCAGAGCGCGACGCCGACGGCCCTGGTGGCCGAGTTGGCCGCGCGCTACGGCGGCGAGGTCCCCGGGCTCACCGTGACCCGGCCGACCCTGGAGGACGTCTACCTCACGATGATCGGACACGCGCGATGACGACCACGACGAAGCCGGCGACGCCGGTCACCGCGACCCGGGGCCGGCGGCCGGGCGCCGGCGCGCTCGCCCTGCGGCAGGGCCGGCTGGAGATCACCCAGTTCCTGCGCAGCCGGGAGTCCGTGGTCTTCACGATGGGCTTCCCCATCATCATGATCCTGATCTTCGCGTCGATCTTCGGCGGCACGATCGGCGGTGGGGTCAAGTTCACCCAGTACTTCATCACCGGGATGATCGCGACCGGCCTGATGACGGTCAGCTTTCAGAACCTCGGCATCTGGATCCCGATCGAGCGGGACCGGGGTGTGCTCAAGCGCTACCGGGGCACGCCGATGCCGAAGTGGGTCTGGTTCGCCGGCAAGGTGATCATGGTGGTGGCGATCGGCATCGCCGAGACCGTGCTGCTGCTGGCGGTCGCGGTGGCGCTGTTCGACCTCGACCTGCCGGGCACCGCCGGGAAGTGGTTCACCTTCGGCTGGGTCGCCGTGCTCGGCGTGACCGCCTGCACTCTCTGCGGCATCGCCATCTCGTCGCTGGCCCGCACCGCGCGCAGCGGCTCTGCGGTGGTCACCCCGGTCGCCCTGGTGCTCCAGTTCATCTCCGGGGTGTTCTTCGTCTTCACCGACCTGCCCACCTGGATGCAGCAGGTGGCGGCGCTGTTCCCGCTCAAGTGGATGTGCCAGGGGCTGCGGGCGGTCTTCCTGCCGGAGAGCTTCGGCGCGCAGGAGCCGGGCGGCTCGTTCGAGCTGGGCCGCGTTGCGCTGGTGCTGGCCGTGTGGTGCGTGCTCGGCCTGGTGCTCTGCCTGACCACCTTCCGCTGGACCACCAAGCGCGACGGCTGAGCGGTTGAGAAGGGGGGCGGGCGCACGGCGCCCGCCCCCTTCTCCGTTGCCGGGGCTCAGTACGTGTAGAAGCCCTTACCGGTCTTGCGGCCCAGGTCGCCGGCGGTGACCATCCGCTGGAGCAGCTCCGGCGGGAAGAACTTCTCGTCCGCGGTGTCGGTGTAGATGTTCTTCGAGGCGTGCAGCAGCACGTCGACGCCGGTCAGGTCGGTGGTTGCCAGCGGGCCCATCGCGTGCCCGAAGCCCAGCCGGCAGGCGGTGTCCAGGTCCTCCGCCGACACCACGCCGGACTCGACCAGCTTGACCGCCTCCACCACCAGGGCGGAGATCAGCCGGGTGGTGACGAAGCCGGCGATGTCCCGGTTGACCACCACCACCGTCTTGCCGATCTCCTCGGCGAAGGCCCGTACGGTGGCCAGCGTGGCATCACTGGTCTTGTAGCCGCGGACCAGCTCGCAGAGCTGCATCATCGGCACCGGGGAGAAGAAGTGGGTGCCGACGACCGCCTCGGGCCGCTCGGTGACCGCGGCGATTTGGGTGACCGGGATGGCCGACGTGTTGGTGGCGAGCACCGCGTCGGACTTGCAGATCTTGTCCAGGGCGCGGAACACCTCGTGCTTGATCTCGAGGCGTTCGAAGACCGCCTCGACCACGATGTCCGCGTCCGCCGCCGCCTCCAGGTCGGTGGTGGGCGTGATCCGGGCGAGCGTCGCCTCGACGTCCGACGCCTCGATCTTGCCCTTCTCGGCGAACTTCTCCAGCGACTTCCGGATGCCGCCGAGGCCGCGCGTGGTGGCCGCGTCGTCCAGGTCGCGCAGCGTCACCTGCCAGCCCGCCTGCGCCGCCACCTGGGCGATGCCGGAGCCCATGAGCCCGGCCCCGACGACCGCGAGTCGACCCGCCATCTGCTTCTCCCTCGCCTGCTTGAGTGCCTGACTGCACCCTAGTCGGCGGGCCTGAACGACGGCTAAGGGAGTGCCGTCAGATCTCCAGCGCCGGCTCCTCCGGCGTCGTGCCGCGCTCGACGGCGACCCCGAGCGCGCGCAGGTCGGCCACGAAGTCCGGGTAGCCCCGGTCGACGTGGTGCACGTGGGAGACCTCGGTGACCCCGTCCGCGCAGAGCCCGGCGATGATCAGCCCGGCCCCGGCCCGGATGTCGGTGGCCCGCACCGGCGCCCCGGAGAGTCGGCTGCGGCCCCGGACGACCGCGTGGTGCCCGTCGGTCTTGATGTCCGCGCCGAGGCGCATCATCTCGTTGGCGAACATGAACCGGCCGTCGAAGATGTTCTCGGTGATCAACGAGGCGCCGTCGCTGACCGCGGCGAGGCCGATCGCCATCGGCAGCAGGTCGGTGGCGAAGCCGGGGTACGGCAACGTCACCACGTCGACCGCCCGCGGCCGGTCGTCCATCCGCACCCGGAAGCCGTCGCCCCGGGTCTCCACCAGCCCTCCGGCCGCCACCACCTTGTCCAGCGCGACCTCCAGGAAGGCCGGGTCGAGCCCGGTCACCGTCACGTCGCCCCGGGTCATGGCCGCGCCGAACGCCCAGGTGCCGGCGACGATCCGGTCCCCCACCGTGGCGTGCCGCACCGGGCGCAGCCCCGGTACGCCGGTGATCCGCAGGGTGGACGTTCCGGCGCCGGTGATCCGCGCGCCCATCTGGTTGAGCATGGTGCAGATGTCGACGATCTCCGGCTCCCGAGCGGCGTTGTCGATCGTCGTGGTGCCCTGTGCCAGCACGGCCGCCATCACCAGGTTCTCGGTCGCGCCGACGCTGGGGAAGTCGAGCATGATGTCCGCGCCGCGCAGCCCGTGCGGCGCGGTGGCGATGACGAAGCCGTGTTCACCGGAGATGTCCGCGCCCATCCGGGTCAGCCCGGAGACGTGCATGTCCAGCCCGCGTGAGCCGATGGCGTCGCCGCCCGGGTGCGCCACCCGCACGTACCCCCGGCGGGCCAGCAGGGGGCCGAGCACGCAGATCGACGCGCGCAGCCGGCGGACCAGGTCGTAGTCCGCGTCCGCGCCGGGCTGTTCGGGTACGTCGATGGTCACCGAGCGGGACCGGGCGACCCCGCCCCGCGCGACCATCGGGTCGACCGGGTCGTCCGCGTCGAACCGCACGTCGCAGCCCAGCCGACGCAGCACCTCCCCCATGATCGCGATGTCGGTGATCCGCGGGACGTTGGTGATCACGCTGCGGCCCGGTGCGAGCAGCGCGGCGGCCATCAACTTCAACGCCGAGTTCTTGGCACCGACCACGTGCACGGTGCCGGCCAGCCGGGCGTCACCGCGTACCCGGATGACGTCGACATCGTTGACCGCCGGATCGCCCGCGTCCCCGGGACCCACCGCCGGCCAGCCGGCGGTGGTGTCCGGCCGTGCCGGGATCGTCAGGTCCGGTATCCGTAGGCTGTGCGTCATGGCCGTCCACCTCACGCGCATCTACACCAAGGCCGGCGACGCCGGCATGACCAGGCTGAGCAACAACGAGCAGGTGCCGAAGACCGATCCACGGATCGCCGCGTACGCGGATGCCGACGAGTGCAATGCGGCGATCGGCGTCGCGATCGCCCTGGGCCAGCTCGACGAGGAACTGCGGGGCGCGCTGGCGTCGATCCAGAACGATCTGTTCGACGTCGGCGCGGACCTGTCCACGCCGGTCGAGCCGGAGCCGAAGTATCCGCCGCTGCGGGTGACCGAGGAGTACGTCGAGCGCCTTGAGGGCTGGTGCGACGAGTACAACGCACGCCTGAGCAAGCTCGACTCCTTCATCCTCCCCGGCGGCACCACGGGCGCGGCGCTGCTGCACGTGGCACGGACCATCGCCCGGCGTGCCGAACGGGCAGCGTGGGCGCTGGTCAGCCACGATCCGGAACGGACCAGCCCGCTCCCGGCAAAGTATCTCAACCGGCTCTCCGATCTGCTCTTTATCCTGTCAAGAACGGCAAATCCGGCGGGAGATGTGCTATGGGTGCCGGGCGGGAAGCGCTGAACGTCGGCGCACTGCACCACGTCGAGGTCTGGGTTCCCGATCTCGCGGCGGCCACGCGTAGCTGGGGCTGGCTCCTGGGCGAGCTGGGCTGGACGCTTCACCAGGACTGGCCGGCCGGCCGCTCCTGGCGCCTCGGCCCCACCTACATCGTGCTGGAGCAGTCGCCCGCGCTCTCCGGGCCCCGGCACGACCGGCTGGCTCCGGGGCTGAACCACCTGGCGTTCCACGCCGGCCCGCCGGCCGCCGTGGACCGGCTCGTGGCGGCGGCCCCGGCGTACGGCTGGACGCTGCTCTTCCCGGACCGCCACCCCCACGCCGGCGGCCCCGACACCTACGCCGCCTACCTCACCGACAACCAGGGCTACGAGGCAGAACTGGTCACCACCCCAGACCGGTAACGGCAGTTGAAGGAAACCGCGCCTGAACGACGCACAGCGCCCCGGCAGGGTTTCCGGGGAGCCCGCCCGGCGGAGGGATCAAGCCTGACCGCCCGGAGCCGGGCGGGCTCCCCGGAAACCCCAACGCCGACCAAAGAACGGCGGGTCAGGCAGCAGGCCAGTCCTGGGAGGCCATACGCGGCGAGACCGCCCCCGGAGGGGCGGCCTCGAGCCAGGAGAGGAAACCGGTCACTGTCGACCGCGCCATGGCAATCTCCACCGGTGCGTGGTGACTGGTACAGCGGAGAATCACCCAGTCGGCCGGCATGGAGAGGCGTTCCTGCCCCTCGGGCAACCGGCGGCGCTCCACCGCGAGCCCTTTGCGGGAGAGCACCCGCTTGGGACGAAGCGCGAAGCTGAACATCCGGTACCAGCGCAGCTCGTCACCGGCGAACCGGCCGAAGCCTGGCGACCACCCGCGGCCGTCGAGCATCGTGGAGACCCGGACGCTGAGCCGGATGATGCCACCGCTACGGGTGACCAGTGCCCGTCGGACGAAGAGGATGAGGAGCGCAGCCAGGATGACGGCGACGCCGATCCCGACTCCCTCGACGATCTCCATCCCCGGTACGGCTCAGTGGCTCTGCGAGGAGACCGGGGTCGCGCTCTCGGCCAGCACGGTGACGCCGTCGGCGCTCACCGAGAGGAAGCCGCCGGCCACGTCGTAGGAGACCTGCTGACCGCCGGCAAGCTTGATGCGGACCTGGCCGGGCTCGGCGAGCTGGCCGAGCAGCGGCGCGTGCCCCGGCAGGACACCGAGCTCACCTTCGGTCGTCCGGGCGACGACCATTTCGGCGTCACCGGACCAGACCTTCTCCTCGACGGCGACGAGCTCGACGTGAAGCTGCTGTGCCACGCTGTCTCCTTGCTGCGGCGGCGGATTGCCGAAAGTCTAGTCCTGACGCTGACCCGCCCCCAAGGCGGGTGGGGAGAGCTGCGCCACGACTACTTGGTCTTGTTCTGGAATTCCGGGTGCTCCAGCAGGAACGGGTCCAGTTGTTCATTGTGCAGGGCGGTGAAGAAGTCCGACACGCCTGGCTTGAACTGCTCGCCCTTGTACTTCTTGCCGTCGAAGACACCGCCACCGGGGAGCTTGATCATTTGGATCGTGTTGGGCCGGATGTTCTTGAGGGCGATGCCGTAGTCGACCACGCTGTTGCCGCGACCGTTGAAGATCAGCGACTGGCCGGCGGCACGAAGCACCTTGTCCAGCTTGATCGGGTTGGACACCACGTCGGCGCTGAACGCCTGGCCGACCATGGCCTTGACGAACTGCTGCTGGTGACGCTGCCGGCCGTAGTCGGCGTCGGGGACACCGTTCTTCGGGTAGCGCTGCCGGACGTAGTCCAGCGCCTGCCACCCGCTGAGGTGTTGGTTGCCCTTCTCGTAGACCGCCTGCGGGCCGACGTAGCCCTCGCCGCGCGTGTTGCCCGGCCGCGGCTTACCGTCCGGCTGCTTGTGCTCGGACTTCACTTCCCGCTCGACGTACATGTCGACGCCGCCCATGGCGTCGACGATCTTCTGGAAGCCGGTGAAGTTGATGATCGCGCCAGCGTCGAACCGCTTGATGCCGGTCACGTTCTGCACGGTGGTGGCCAGCAACTCGAAGCCCCGTGCGGCGTCGGGGTTTCCTCCCGGCACCCGGCTGCCGAACGACATGGCGGCGTTGATCTTCGTGGTCTCGCCGGCGAAGTCGGCCTTCTTGAACGGCGGGATCTGCACGTAGAGGTCCCGTGGCAGCGAGAACAGATAGGCCCGGTCCATCGACGACGGCACGTGCAGCACCATGATCGAGTCGGCCAGTGGCGCCGCCGTCGGCGTACGCGGGTCGATGCCGACCAGCAGGATGTTGAGCGGGCCCTTGATGTCGGTCTTCTTCGCCTGCGCCCCGGCCGCCTGGTCGCCGAACAGGTCGGCCTTGCCGACCGCGCCCTCGTAGCGGGCCATCAGCACCTCGGTGCCGACCAGCACGGCCCCGCTGAGCATGGTCAGCACGGTGCCGAACACCGTGCAGACCCTGGCCCAGCGCGGCACACCACGCCAGATGGACGCCTTACGGCCACTCTTGCCGGCCTGACCCACGAGCATCTCCGTTCGTTACGCCCACGAAGAGGAGACGGGCGCACGCAGCCGAAAGGTTGCCAATGTCAACGCTCGTTCACGTGAGCGCGCGAAACGACCGTAGCTCGGGTGGTGGGGAACCGACGACCGCGAGTAACGGACCGCGGCGATGATAGGACTCGAAGGTGAACAAAAGACTGCCCCGGCATTGCCGGGGCAGTCTTTTGGTTGCGGATCTGAGTGGGCTGTCAGCCCTTCATCAGCTCCTCAGCCTTACGCTCCAGGTCCTCGAGACCGCCGCACATGAAGAACGCCTGCTCGGGGAAGTGGTCGTACTCGCCCTCGCTGATCTTGCGGAACGCCTCGATGGTCTCCTTGATCGGGACCGTCGAGCCCGGCACGCCGGTGAACTGCTCCGCCGCGTAGGTGTTCTGCGACAGGAAGCGCTCGATCCGCCGGGCCCGGGCCACGGTGATCTTGTCTTCCTCGGAGAGCTCCTCGATGCCGAGGATGGCGATGATGTCCTGCAGGTCCTTGTAGCGCTGCAGGATCCGCTTCACCTCGGTGGCGACCTGGAAGTGCTCGGCGCCGACGAACTCCGGGGCGAGGATCCGGGACGAGGACGCCAGCGGGTCCACGGCCGGGTAGATGCCCTTGTCGGAGATCGACCGCTCCAGGTTGGTGGTCGCGTCCAGGTGGGCGAACGTGGTGGCCGGGGCGGGGTCGGTGTAGTCGTCCGCCGGCACGTAGATCGCCTGCATGGAGGTGATGGCCTGGCCCCGGACGGAGGTGATCCGCTCCTGGAGCTCGCCCATCTCGTCGGCCAGGGTCGGCTGGTAACCCACCGCGCTCGGCATCCGGCCGAGCAGGGTGGAGACCTCCGAACCGGCCTGGGTGAAGCGGAAGATGTTGTCGATGAAGAGCAGCACCTCCTGCTTCTTCACGTCGCGGAAGTACTCGGCCATGGTCAGCGCGGAGAGCGCCACCCGCAGCCGGGTGCCCGGCGGCTCGTCCATCTGGCCGTAGACCAGCGCGGTCTTGTCGATGACGCCGGACTCGGTCATCTCGGCGATGAGGTCGTTGCCCTCACGGGTGCGCTCACCCACGCCGGCGAAGACGGAGGTACCACCGAAGTTGCGGGCCACACGGGTGATCATCTCCTGGATGAGCACCGTCTTGCCCACACCCGCGCCACCGAACAGGCCGATCTTGCCGCCCTTGACGTACGGGGCGAGCAGGTCGATGACCTTGATGCCGGTCTCCAGCATCTCGGTCTTCGGCTCCAGGTCCGCGAAGGCCGGGGCCTTGCGGTGGATACCCCAGTGGTCGTCCGGGGTCAGGGTCTCGCCCTCGGTGAGGTTGAGCACCTCGCCGATCGCGTTGAACACGTGGCCCTTGACCGCGTCGCCCACCGGCACGGTGATCGGCTTGCCGCGGTCACGCACCTCCGCGCCGCGGACCAGGCCGTCCGTCGGCTGCATCGAGATGGCACGGACCAGGTTGTCACCCAGGTGCTGGGCGACCTCCAGGGTCAGCGTCTTCTCACCGCCGGACAGGTTCACGTCAACGTTCAGGGCGTTGAACAGGGCCGGCATGGCGTCGCGCGGGAACTCGGCGTCGACGACCGGGCCGATGACCCGGACCACGCGACCCGTGGCCGTTTTGGTCTCTACTGGTGCAGTCATCACACTTCACTTCCCGACGCGGCCAGCGCGTTGGCGCCGCCGACGATCTCGCTGATCTCCTGGGTGATCCCGGCCTGGCGAGCCGAGTTCATCTCACGCGTGTACTTCTCGATCATTTCCTCGGCGTTGTCGGTGGCGCTCTTCATCGCCCGCCGCCGTGCCGCCGACTCACTCGCCGCCGACTCGATCAACGCCGCGTAGATCCGCGTGTTGATGTACCTCGGCAGGAGCGCGTCGAGCAGCGCCTCCGCCTCCGGCTCGAACTCGTACGCCGGCAGCAGCCCCTCGGAGCGCGGCCGGTCCTCCACCTGCATCGGCCCAACGATCTTGGTGACCGGGTTCTGCGTCATCAGCGAGTGGAACTCGGTGTAGACGATGTGCAACTCGTCGACGCCGAGCACCCCGTCGGCACCGGCACCACCGTCGACGTCGTCCGCACCGGCGGTGAACGCCTTGATCAGCGTCTCACCCACCGTGCGGGCGTCCTCGAACGACGGCTGCTCGCTGAAGCCCGTCCAGTTGGCCTCGATCGGCCGGTTGCGGAACCGGTAGAACCCGACGCCCTTACGCCCGATGACGTAGAGCACCGGCTCCTTGCCGTCCGCCTTGAGCCGCGCGATCAGCGACTCCGCCATCTTGATCGCGTTGGCGCTGTAGCCGCCGGCCAGGCCACGGTCGCTGGTGACCAGCAGGACGCCCGCCCGCCGCACCCGCTCGCGCGGGGTGAGCAGCGGGTGGTCGATCCGCGCGTTGGACGCCAGCGCCGTGAGCACGCCGGTGATGGCCTGGGCGTACGGCAGGGACGCCTGCACCCGGGCCTGGGCCTTGGCGATCCGGCTCGTCGCCACGAGCTCCATCGCCTTGGTGATCTTCTTCATCGACTTCGCCGAGCGGATTCGTTGACGAAGAACGCGTACCTGGGCCGCCATGGGATCAGCTCTCGGCCGGGCGGTCGGTCGCGCCGTCGCGGAAGCGGGTCACCGTCTCGCGGTTCTCCTCGCCCTCCAGCGGCGCGGCCGGCGCGTCGTTGACCTGACGCTCGTCCGCCTTACCGAGGAAGACCTGCTTGAACTCGCTGATCGCGTTGTCCAGGGAGCCGACGATGTCGTCGCTCCACTGGTTGTCGGCGATGCCGGCCAGCACACCCGCGTGCTTGTGCCGCAGGTACTGGAGGAACTCCGACTCGAAGCGCCGGACCTCACCCACCGGGATGTCGTCCAGCTTGCCCTCGGTGCCGGCCCAGACCGAGACGACCTCTTCCTGCACCGGGTACGGCGAGTAGTTCGGCTGCTTGAGCAGCTCGACCAGCCGTACACCGCGGTCCAGCTGGGCCCGGGAGGCCTTGTCCAGGTCGGAGGCGAAGGCGGCGAACGCCTCCAGCTCGCGGTACTGGGCCAGGTTGAGGCGCAGCGAACCGGCAACCTTGCGCATCGGCTTCACCTGCGCGGCGCCACCGACCCGGGAGACCGAGGTGCCGACGTTGATCGCCGGACGGACGCCCTGGTTGAACAGGTCGGTCTCCAGGAAGATCTGGCCGTCGGTGATCGAGATGACGTTGGTCGGGATGAAGGCCGAGATGTCGTTGGCCTTCGTCTCGATGATCGGCAGACCGGTCATCGAGCCGCCACCCAGCTCGTCGGAGAGCTTCGCGCAGCGCTCCAGCAGACGCGAGTGCAGGTAGAAGACGTCACCCGGGTACGCCTCACGGCCCGGCGGGCGACGCAGCAGCAGCGACACGGCCCGGTACGCCTCGGCCTGCTTGCTCAGGTCGTCGAAGACGATCAGGACGTGCTTGCCGCCGTACATCCAGTGCTGTCCGATGGACGAGCCGGTGTACGGGGCGATGTACTTGAAGCCGGCCGGGTCGGACGCCGGGGAGGCCACGATGGTGGTGTACTCCATCGCGCCCGCCTCCTCCAGCTGCCCCTTGATCGAGGCGATGGTGGAGGCCTTCTGGCCGATGGCGACGTAGATGCAGCGAACCTGCTTCTTCGGGTCGCCGGTGCGCCAGTTGTCCCGCTGGTTGAGGATGGCGTCCAGAGCGACCGTGGTCTTACCGGTCTTCCGGTCACCGATGATCAGCTGCCGCTGGCCCCGACCGATCGGCGTCATCGCGTCGATCGCCTTGATGCCGGTCTGCAGCGGCTCGAACACCGACTGCCGGGACATCACGTTCGGAGCCTGCAGCTCCAGCTCGCGGTAGCCCTCGTCGGCGATGTCGCCGAGGCCGTCGATCGGCTGGCCGAGCGCGTTGACCACGCGGCCGAGGAAGGCGTCGCCGACGGGCACGGAGAGCACCCGGTCGGTGCGCTTGACGCGCTGCCCCTCCTCCAACTTGGCGGAGTCACCGAGAACGACGACACCGATCTCCCGGACGTCGAGGTTCAGCGCCACGCCGAGCGTGCCGTCCTCGAACTCCAGCAGCTCGTTGGTCTTGGTCGAGGGCAGGCCCTCGACGTGGGCGATGCCGTCACCGGTGTCGGCGACGGTGCCGACCTCCTCGCGGGAGACGTCGGTCGAGTAGGAGGAGACGTAGCGCTCCAGGGCGCCGCGGATCTCCTCCGTCGAGATGGTCAGCTCGGCCATCCTCTGCTTCCTTAAAATTCAGGGGCCCGGGATACCTAGTACCGACCGGTCCGAATGGCGTCTGTCATTCCGGGCGCTTCGCGGCGGAGTCGCCGCAACGCGGGCGGCGGAGCCGGTCAGCGCTTCGCGAGCGCGTTGCGGGTCTCGTTGAGGCGGCGCAGGATGGTGCCGTCGTACAGGTCGGAGCCGACCCGTACGCTCACGCCACCCAGGACGTGAGGGTCGACCGTCTGCTTGACGGAGACCTCTCGACCGTATATCCCGGCGAGACTCGCGCCCAGCCGGTGCTCCTCCTCGTCACTCAACGGGGCTGCCACGGTGACGTACGCCACCTGGCGGTCCCGCCGTTCGGCGGCGAGCTCCACCAGCCGGGTGAGCGATCCGGCGAAGGAGCGCCCGCCGAAGCCGGCCAGCGCCACCTCGATGAGGCGGACGGTGGCCAGGCGGGCCTTGCCGGCCAGCAGCTCGCCGACCAGGACCCCCCGCTGGTCCACCGGGGCCGACGAGTTGGAGAGCACCGCGGAGAGCTCGGGCTGGCCGGCGACGACCTGCCCGAAGCGGAACAGCTCGTCCTCGACCTCGCCCAGGTCACCGGCCGCGTCGACGCTGGCCAGCGCGGCCTCGACGCCGAGCCGCTCGACACCGTCGAGCAGCTCCGTCGGCGTCGACCAACGACCGGAGACCAGTGCGGCGACCAGGTCGAGCGCCCCGTCGCCGATCTTGCCGCGCAGCATTCCGCTGAGCAGTTCGGCGCGGTCCGTGCCGGACCGGGCCGGATCCGAGAGCGCCCGACGCAGCCGCGGCTCGCGCCGCAGCAACCCGGCGACCGCGAGCAGGTCGTTCGCGGCGTGGGCCACCGTGGCCGGGTCGGTGCCGCGGACGTACGCGTCGAGGCGCTCGGCCGCGATCTTGTACGACTCCCGGCTGGCGGCCTGCATCAGCGGGCCCCCGTGCTCTCGAGACCGCTCAGGAACCGGTCGACGGTGCCCTTGCGCCGCGCCTCGTCGGCCAGCGACTCACCGACGATCTTGCTGGCCAGGTCCACCGCGATGGTGCCGACCTCCGTGCGCAGCTCGCGCACGATGGTGGCCCGCTCGGCGGCGAGCTGGTCCTTGCCGGCCGCAATGATCCGGTCGGACTCCTCCCGCGCCTTGGCGAGGACGTCCTGCCGGATCCCCTCGGCGTCGGCCCGGGCGTCGTCGCGGATCTTCGCGGCGTCGGTGCGGGCCTCGGCGAGCTGGGCACGGTACTGCTCGAGCAGCTGGTTCGCCTCGGCCTGAGCGGCCTCGGCGCGCTTGATGCCGCCCTCGATCGCGTCGACCCGAGCCTGGAACGTCTGCTCCATGCGGGGGAAGACGAACTTCATCAGCACGAAGCAGAGCACGGCGAAGGCGACCGAACCGACCACGATCTCCTGCCAGAGCGGGATGATCGGGTTGTGGGTCGACTCACCACCCTCAGCGGCGAGGAAGTACATGGTTACCTCCCGGTCTAAGGGCGGGATCAGCCGGCCCAGATGAAGCCGAAGGCGATGCCCAGCAGCGCCAGCGCCTCGATGACGGCGAAGCCGATCCAGACGTACGGCAGGGTCATCCGCGACGACTCCGGCTGGCGGGCGGTCGACTGGATGTAGGCGGCGAAGACCAGGCCGACGCCGATGCCCGGGCCGATGGCCGCGAGGCCGTAGCCGATGGCGGCGGTGCTGCCCTCTACCGCGGCGAGAACGCTAGCGTCCATTGGTGTGGTTCCTCCTGGTTATCACGCGTGACTCTCACGCGGGACGACAACGGTTGGTGCGGTGGATCAGTGCTCTTCGGCGAGCGCGCCCTGCACGTAGCTGGCGGTGAGGACGGTGAAGACGTATGCCTGCAGGCAGATCACCAGGAACTCGAGGAAGGTGAGCGCGATGGTCATCACCCAGGAGAGCACCGAGACCGGGGCCAGCCAGGCGTTGGCGCTCAGCATCGCGAAGCCGCCGAGCGTGAAGACCAGCAGGAGCATGTGACCGGCGAACATGTTCGCGAAGAGACGCACCGCGAGCGAGAACGGCCGGACGATGAAGGTCGAGAAGAGCTCGATCGGGATCAGCAGCGGCAGGATGTACCAGGGCGCCGGCGGGATCAGCGAGTTCCTGAAGTACTTGACGAAGCCGTGCTGCTTGATGCCGATGTAGTTGAACAGCACGTAGCTGATGATCGCGAGGATCGCCGGGAAGGCGATGTGCGAGTTCGGCGAGATCTGGAAGAACGGGATGATCGCGAACGCGTTCGTCAGCAGCACGAAGCAGAACAGCGTCGTGAAGTAAGGGGCGAACCGCACACCCGCGTGGCCGATCATGTCGACGGCGATGTTGTTCCGCACGAAGCCGTAGATCGACTCGGCGAACCACTGCTTCTTGGTCGGCACCAGCTGCGGGTTCCGGTAGCTCGCCAGGAAGAAGATGATCAGAACGCCGACGGCGATCCAGACCATCGCCGTGATCTTGGTGAACCAGTACGAGTTCTCAACACCCCAGGGCAGGATGCTGGGCAGGTAGAAGTCCTCCACCGTGGGTGGGAATCCCGCCTGGCCCGCTGCCAGAACGTTCGCCTGTCCGAACACCGCGTCCCTTCCTAAGTAGGCGTGCCGAGCCGGCGGACGACCAGGATGATCCCCCCGGCCATGCCGAGCACGACGCCGATCCCGGTGGCGACGCCGCCGGTGTCGAGCCACTGGTCAACCAGCCAGCCGATGAAACCCCACACGAGCATGCCTCCGATGAGGTAGCTGAGCGCGGTCCAACCCTGACCGGCGCCGGACGGAAGGTCGTCCGGTTCACCGGCGGGACGGGGGGTTTGGTCACCAGCCATGACGGGGCGAACGATATCAGCCGGGAAGACGAGGCTGTGCCTCACCCCCCGCACAACCGTCGTTGTGTGGGCATCTCGGGGGCCGCGTCGTCTGTGGGCACGCTACTCCCCTTCCGCCCGTGGGAGAATGACCGATGGGCGACAGGTTGTTACGCGTCCGCAGGATGGGATGATCGCCAGGTCAGGCCCGGCGGGCGTGCACCGTGGTCAGCCACCAGATGTGCACCGCCGTCCACACCGCCACCCCGGCGACGATGCCGAGGCAGAGCGGGACCAGACCGGGCCAGCCGGTCGACGCCACCGCCACCATCACCACACCCAGCAGGGTGAACTTCAGCGCGTACAGGCCCAGCCCGAGGGGCAGCAGCAGCTGCGGGTTGATCTTGTCGGCCCAGGCCAGCACCACAGTGGTGAGGGTGTAGCTGAGCACCGTGACGCCGACCCCGGCCGCCGCGCCGAACGCGGCCGTCACGCCGCCGGTCGCACCACCGACCACCGCGGCGACCGCGGCGAGCGCCACCGACGCCACCAGGAGCACCGGCAGGTGTCGCAGCCGCCAGCGCCGGTCGGTGCCGGCGTCGGCGATCGTGGGCTCAGCCACGGGGGTACGCCGGGAACGCGGCGACCAGCTCGGCCACCTCGGCACCGACCCGGGTCAGCTCGTCGGCGCCGCCCGGGGCGCCGGAATCGGCGCGTACCGCCCGCGCGATCAGGGCGGCCACCTGCCGCAGCTCCCCCTCCCGCATGCCCTGCGTGGTGACGCTGGGCGTGCCCACCCGGATGCCGGAGGCCACCATCGGCGGACGCGGGTCGTACGGGATCGCGTTCTTGTTCAGAGTGATCGACGCGGCGTCGCAGCGTGCCTCGGCCTCGGTGCCGGTCACCTCCAGCTCGCGCAGGTCGATCAGGGCGAGGTGGGTGTCGGTGCCCCCGGACACCGGGCGCATGCCCTCGGCGGCCAGCCCGGCGGCGAGCGCCTGGGCGTTGCTGACCACCTGGCTGGCGTACGTCTGGAATTCGGGCTGGGCGGCCTCGCGCAGCGCGACCGCCTTGGCCGCGACCGCGTGCATCAGCGGACCGCCCTGGGTGAACGGGAAGACCGCCTTGTCGATCCGCTGCGCCAGCGACTCGCGGCAGAGGATCATGCCGCCGCGCGGGCCGCGCAGCACCTTGTGGGTGGTGGCGCAGACGACGTCGGCGTACGGCACCGGGGACGGGATCGCCCGGCCGGCCACCAGGCCGATGAAGTGCGCCGCGTCCACCATCAGGTACGCGCCGACCTCGTCGGCGATCTCCCGGAACGCGGCGAAGTCGATCAACCGGGGGTACGCGGTGGCGCCGCAGATGATCATCTTGGGCCGGTGTGCCCGGGCCAGATCCCGCACCTCGTCGTAGTCGATCAGCTCGGTGTCCGGCCGGACGGTGTATCCCACGGTGGCGAACCACTTGCCGGAGAAGTTCACCCGGCTGCCGTGGGTCAGGTGCCCGCCGTGCGGCAGGTCCATCGCGAGCACCGTGTCCCCCGGCTGCACCAGCGCGGCGTACGCGGCCAGGTTCGCGCTGGCCCCGGAGTGCGGCTGGAGGTTGGCGTGCTCGGCGGCGAAGAGCTCCTTCGCCCGGGCGATGCCGATCTCCTCGGCCCGGTCCACCTCGGCGCAGCCGCCGTAGTAGCGCCGGCCCGGGTAGCCCTCGGCGTACTTGTTGGTCAGGGTCGAACCGAGCGCGGCCAGCACCGCCGGCGAGGTCAGGTTCTCGCTCGCGATCAGCTGAAGGCCGCCGCGCAACCGGTCCAGCTCGCCGAGGACCACCCCGGCGATCTCCGGGTCGGTGGCCCTGAGCTGGGCGAAATCCGGCCCCCAGAAGGTGCTCGTCTCGGTGTCCACAGCGAACGAGTCTAGGGGGCCGCACACTGGAAGCCGTGAGATGCCTCGTCACCGGAGCCACGGGATACATCGGCGGGCGGCTGGTGCCATCGCTGCTCAACGAGGGGCACACCGTGCGCTGCCTGGCCCGCAAGGCCGTGCGGCTGCGCGACGTGCCCTGGTCGTCGGCCGCCGAGATCGTCGAGGGCGACCTGAGCCGACCGGAGACGCTGCCCGCCGCGTTCAGCGACGTGGACGTCGCCTACTTCCTGGTGCACTCGCTGGGCCGGCCCGACTTCGAGGCCGCCGACCGGGCGGCGGCGACCAACTTCGCGGCGGCGGCCCGGGAGGCCGGCGTACGCCGGATCGTCTACCTGGGCGGCCCGGAGCCGGCGGCCGACGAGGAGGTCCCCTCCCCGCACCTGCGGTCCCGGGCCGAGGTGGGCCGGATCCTGCTGGCCAGCGGCGTGCCCACGGCGGTGCTCCGGGCCGCGGTGATCATCGGTTCCGGCTCGGCCTCGTTCGAGATGCTGCGCTACCTGACCGAGCGACTGCCCGTCATGGTCACCCCGCGCTGGGTCCGCAACCGGATCCAGCCGATCGCGGTCCGTGACGTGCTGCGCTACCTGGCCGGCTGCACCGCGCTGCCGCCGGAGGTCAACCGCGGCTTCGACATCGGCGGGCCGGACGTGCTCAGCTTCCGCGACATGATGCAGCGCTACGCCCGGGTGGCCGGCCTGCGCCGGCGGATCATCGTGCCGGTCCGCCCGCTCACCCCGTCGCTCTCCTCGCACTGGGTCGGTCTGGTCACGCCGGTGCCGAACGCCATCGCCCGCCCGCTGGTGGAGAGCCTGGTCCACGAGGCGATCGCGCACGAACACGACATCGCCCGGTACGTGCCCGACCCGCCGGGCGGGCTGACCGGCTTCGACGAGGCGGTGGCGCTGGCGCTGGCCAGGGTGCGCGACGCCCAGGTGGAGACGCGCTGGTCGACCGCGAGTGGCCCGGACGCACCGGCCGAGCCGCTGCCCACCGACCCGGACTGGTCCGGCGGCACCGCCTACACCGACGTACGGGAACGGACGGTGGACGCGCCGCCGGCGAAGCTCTGGCGGGTCGTCGAGGGCGTCGGCGGCGAGCACGGCTGGTACTCGTTTCCGCTCGCCTGGTCGATTCGCGGCTGGATGGACCGGCTGATCGGCGGGGTCGGGCTGCGCCGGGGCCGGCGCGACCCGCACCGCCTCCAGGTCGGTGAGGCCCTGGACTTCTGGCGGGTGGAGGAGATCGTCCCGGGCGAGTTGCTGCGGCTGCGCGCCGAGATGCGGCTGCCCGGCCGAGCCTGGCTGGAGATGCGGGTGCTCCCCGCCGACAACGGACGCAGCCGCTACCTGCAACGCGCGGTCTTCCTGCCGCGCGGGCTGGCCGGGCACGCCTACTGGGGGTCGGTGGCCCCGTTCCACGCCGTCGTCTTCGGCGGGATGGCCCGCAACATCGCCCGCGGCGCCGAACAGGCCCCCGACCACCCGGCCGCGCGCACCGACTGAGCCCGCCGGGGCCGGCCGGAACGCGGGCTCAGTTGCCCGTACGCGCGCCGGTGACCTCGAAGGCGACCCGTTCGCTGGGCGGGACGAAGTCCTGGACCGGCTGGTCGCGCAGGGCGGAGGCGAGCACCGCGCCGACCGCGTCCACCATCGCGCCCTGCACCGCCTGACCCACCGCGTCGCGTGGGTCGTCCGGGTTCGCCGCCATCGAGGCCACCGCGAGCTGCGGGGTGAACGCCACCACCGTCTCCGCCTCGTACCGCTCCGAGCTGCCGGTCTTGCCGGCCACCGGGCGGCCGAGCTTGGCCCGCAGGTCGCGTGCGGTGGCGCCGTCGCAACGCCCGTACATCGACTGGTCGCCGACCGGGCAACGGGCCGCGTCGGCGGCCGCCCGGGCCACATCGGTGTCGAGCGCCTGCCGGCAGTCCGGCTTGGCGGCGTCGACCGGGTGGCCCGCCGAGTCGGTGATCGAGACCACCGGCAGCGGGGCGCACCAGGTCCCCTCGGCGGCCACCGTGGCGTACGCCGTGGCCAGGTCGAGCGGGGTCGTCGCGGCCACGCCCAGGGTGAACGGGCCCCAGTTCTTCGCCCCGTACCGGGCCAGCCGGGCGTCGGAGTCGGCGCGCAGCACGATGCCGAGCCGCTCGGCCATCTCCACCACCCGGTCGGCGCCGACCCGCTCGGTGAGCCAGGCGAAGTACGTGTTCACCGAACGCCCGAACGCGGTCCACATGGTGCGCGGGCCGTCCATCGACGACGGGCTGGCGTTCGCCGGGCACCAGCGACCGTCACAGCTCGCCGCACCGGTCACCGGGAACTTCGTGAGCAGCCGGGTCGGCGCGGTGAACTCGGTCGACAGCGGCATGCCGGACTCCAGCGCGGCCAGCATGGTGAAGAGCTTGAACGTCGACCCGCCCTGGTACCCGTCGATCGCCCCGCCGCCGGCGACCAGCTGGTTCACCGTGTTCGGGTGGTTCTTCTGCCCGGCCGGGTTGTCCGCCACGCTGTAGCTGCGGTTCACCGCCATCGCCAGCACCCGACCGGTGCCGGGCTGCACCACCGCGGTCGGCACCGCCCGGGCGTCGGTCGGCTTGTAGATCCGCAGCACCTGCTCGATGGTGGCCCGCTGCACGGCCGGGTCGAGCGAGGAGACGATGGAGAACCCGCCCCGGCGCAGCGTGCGCTGCCGCTCGTCGGCGGTCGACCCGAACGCCGGCTGGTTGCTCCACCACCGGGTGAACCAGTCGCAGAAGAAGCCCCAGTCGTTGTGCCCGTCCGGCACGGCCGTGCAGTCGTTCGGGGTCTCGCTGGGGCGCAGGTCCAACGGCTCGGCCCGCGCCGCCGCCGCCGCGTCCGCCGACACCTGGCTCGACTCCACCATCTGCTCCAGCACGTACGCCCGCCGGCGCAGCGCGCTGTCGGCGTCGCCGTTGATCGGGTCGTCGCTGTCCGGCGACTGGACCAGCCCGGCCAGCAACGCGGCCTGCGCCAGGGTCAGATCGGCGGGGGCCCGGGAGAAGTAGCGCTTGCTGGCCGCCGCGATGCCGTACGCCCCGGCCCCGAAGTAGGCGATGTTGAGGTAGCGGGTGAGGATCTCGTCCTTGCTCAGCTCCCGCTCCAGCGCCAGCGCGTACCGCATCTCCTGGATCTTGCGAGCGGTGGTGACGTCGGTGGCCGCCCTGCGCTGGCTCTCGGTCAGCCGGGGATCGCTGCTGAGCACGTTGCGGACGTACTGCATGGTCAGCGTGGAGGCGCCCTGCCGGGTCTGACCGTCGCGCTTGTTCACGGTGAACGCGCGCACCACACCCCGCAGGTCCACCCCGCTGTGCTGGAAGAACCGGACGTCCTCGGCGGCCACGATGGCCTGGCGCATCACCGGCGCGACCTCGTGCAGCGGCACGTCCACCCGGTCCTCCTGGTAGAAGGAGGTGATCAGGGTGGTGCCGTCGTTGGCGTACAGGTTGGAACGCTGGGCGGTGGGCGGCGTGCGCAGCGTGTTCGGCAGTTCCGAGTAGGGCGTGGACAGGGCGCTGAAGCCGATCCCGAAGACCAGGGCCACCGGCAGGGCGGCCGCCGCCAGCACCAACCCGGCGAGCACGCCGGCGATCACCACGGTCAGCAGTTTGTCGAGATGGGCCCGGATCATCAGCTCTCCCCGCAGGAGCCGGTCACGCTAGGACCCGTTCAGAATGACCCGGAACGCCCCTTTCGCCCCGGGTTTTCCCCAAACCCGGAGGAAACTCGCACGCCGCTCAGGGCAGCAGCGCGGCGGCCAGCGGGTGGACCGTCTCCTCGATCTCGTCGGCGACCCGGCTGAAGCACTGGTCGCCGCGACCCCACGGATCGTCGAGATCGTCGCTCGGCAGCAGCGCGGCGCCCAACCGGGCGTCGTGGGCCGCCGCCACCAGGGCCACGCCCCGGGCGTACACCGCCTCCGGGGTCGCCTCGGCCGGCGGCAGCGCGGCGGCATCCACCCCGGCCAGCAGGCGGCCGAACTCACCCAGCACGAACGTGCGGGCCGCCGCGTCCGGACGCAGCGCCACCACGTACTCCTGCTGATCCGCCGTCGCGGTCAGGACCAGGTCGGCGGCGTCGATGTGCTCCGAACGCAGCTTGCGCGCGGCGAACCCCTCGACATCCCCGCCCCGGCCGATGACCTGCCGGGCCGCCGGCGGGTTCATCTCCTCGCCGGCGTGCCAGCCGCCCGTGCCGGCGCTGTGGCTGTGCAGCAGTTCCTCGGCCCGGGCCGGGTCCTGCTCACGCCGGGCCAACCGCTCCCGCACGGCCAGGGCGAGCAGCCGCTCGGCCATCGGCGAGCGGCAGATGTTGCCCATGCAGACGTGCAGCACGGTGAACGGGGGCACTCAGACTCCCCGGTCGTCGACGAGATCCGGCACCACGTCGCGCAGCTTCTCCAGCGGAATCGCGCCGGCCCGCAGCAGCTGCGGCACCTCGCCGGTCAGGTCCACGATCGTGCTGGGCACCGGATCCGGGCAGGGCCCGGCCTCCAGGTATGCCCGCACGGAGTAGCTGAGCTGGTCGCGCGCCTCCTCGGCGGTGACCGCGGCGGGCTGGCCGGTCTTGTTGGCCGAGGAGACCGCCATCGGGCCGGTCTCCCGCAGCACCTCCAGCGCCACCGGGTGCAGCGGCATCCGCACCGCCACCGTGCCCGACTTGTCGCCCAGGTCCCACTGGAGGCTCGGCGAGTGCTCGACCACGATCGTCAAGGCACCCGGCCAGAACGCCTCCACCAGGTCCCGGGCGGCACTGGGCAGCGAGAAGACCAACCCGTCCAGGGTCTGCCGCGAGCCGATCAGCACCGGCGGCGGCATCTGCCGCCCCCGGCCCTTCGCGTCCAGCAGCGCCTTGACCGCGTACGGGGTGAACGCGTCCGCGCCGATGCCGTAAACAGTGTCCGTCGGCAGGACGACCAGCTCGCCGTTCTTGACCGCCTCGATGGCCGCAGCGATGCCGCGGTCCCGATCGGCGGGCGACCGGCAGTCGTAGAGCATCACGAGGAGTCAGTCTGCCACGCCGTCCCGCTCGGGGCGTGCTGGCCGTCCGCCCGTCGGGACGCGGTGGCGTAGCGAGGGCGGCCGGTGAGGTCCGGATGCTCCGTGATCGCGGTGAATCGGCCGTCCGCGGCCAGCAGCCCCGGCACCGCCGAGCCGTGCGTGTCGTCGTGCTCCACCCCGAGCACGCCGCCGGGCCGCAGCAGCGCCGCCGCCCGGGTGATCACCGGCCGGATCACCGCCAGACCGTCCGCGCCGCCGAAGACCGCCTCCGCCGGGTCGTGCCCGGCCACCTCCGGCGGCACCACCACCTCGACCGGCACGTACGGCGGGTTGCAGAGCAGCACGTCCACCCGGCCGACGAGTTCGGCCAGCAGGTCCGGCGCGGTGACGTCGGCCTCGACCACCTCGATCGGGCGGTCCCCCGCCTCCGCGCGCTCCGCCGCGTTGCGGCGCAGCCAGGCCAACGCGGCCGGCGACCGCTCCACCGCCACCACCCGCGCGCCCGGCAGCTCCTGAGCGACCGCCAGCGCGATCGCGCCGGACCCGCTGCACAGGTCCACCACCAACGGATCGGTCCGGCGGCAGCCCTCATCGAGGCCCCAGCCGGCCAGCAGCTCCGTCTCCGGGCGGGGCACGAAGACGCCCGGACCGACCGCCAGCTCCAGGTGTCGGAAGCCGGCCCGACCGGTCAGGTGCTGCAACGGCTCCCGGGCGGCACGGCGGCGCACCAGCTCGTCGAGCCGGGCCAGGTGGTCGTCGGTCAGGTCGTCGGCGAGCGCCAGTCGACCCCGGGGCACCCCCAGCACGTACGCCGCCAGCAACTCGGCCTCCACCCGGGCCGGGCCCACCCCGGCGTCGGCGAGCAGCCGGGCCGCCCGGGCCACCGCGGCGGACGGACGGAGCCGCCCTGTCCCTTCGGGGGGGTGTTGCGGCAGAGTGGTCACGTCATAATCATGAAGCGTCGCGGGCGACGCCACGAACCGGTGCGTCGAGGCGCACACGACGGGAGGTCGCGAGTGGGCTGGCTCGACCGGGTCGATGACCAGGTTGACGCCCTCACGCACGCCCGGGCGTTGCAGGAGGCCAGTCGTTCCGCAGAGTCGTACGCCCTGCTGGAGCGGGTGATCCGCACCACGACGGACCCGGCGGCGCGAGCGGACGCCATGGTGCAGCGACTCTCCGCGCTGATCAATCTCGGTCGCACGGCGGAGTTCACCCGGGCCATCGAGGAGGCCTCGGCGGCGGTCCGCGACCTCGCCGAGCCCTACCTGCACGGGCACCTCAACGCGCTCGCCGCGCTCGCCGCGCACCACCAGGGCGCACTGGACCGCTGCGTCACCCACCTGGTGAAGGCTGCCCGGGCGCTCGGCGCCGTGGAGGACCCGGACCGGGACACCGCCTGGGGCTGGCACGACCTCGCCATGGCGTACAGCTACCTCAGCTTCCACGGGTACGCCCTCGGGGCGATCGAACGCGCCCGGCAGCTGGGGCTGACCGCCGGGATCCCGGAGGAGACGTTCGCCGCGCCGGGCATCCGGCTGCGCAACGCCGTCGCGCTGGACCACAACGGCGACAGCGACGGCTGCCTGCGTGTGCTCCGGGACGTCGCCGCCGACCTGGCCCGGTTCATGCATGCCGGGCGGGCCGGCCGGCTGCGTCCCAGCAGCCTCGCCGCGTACGGCTACGCGACCGCCCGGCAGGCGGCGCTCGGCGACCGGGTGGAGTCCGGCGGAGAGGGCGATCCGTCCCGGCTGCTCAGCCACGGCGGGGACAGCGCCCGCGCGCGTGACATGCGTCAACTCGGCCAGGTCTGCCTGGCCGTCGCCGCCGGGCGGCCGATCGAGGCGGTCACCCGCCTGGACTCCATCCGGGTGTCCACCGAGACGCTCGGCGCGGCCGAGCCGGCCCGCCTGCGCAGCATCGCGCTGGCCCGGGCCGGCGACCACGTGGCGGCGCACCGGGCCGACCGGCTGGCGTTCCGGCTCGCCGCGCAGCGCAACGACCGGCTGCGCGACGTCTACATCGACGGCATCGCCGCCCGGATCGACCACGAGGAGATGCGCCGCGAGGCGGCGCGGTTCGAGGGAGAGGCGCTGACCGACCCGCTCACCGGGCTGCCCAACCGGCGGCGGCTGGAGCGGTACATCACCGCCGTGGTCACCCGCGGCGAGCGGGTGGTGATCGGCGTCTGCGATCTGGACGGCTTCAAGGCGGTCAACACCCGGCACGGGCACCACTCCGGTGACCTGGTGCTGCAACGCATCGCCGGGGTGATCAACCGGGTGATGCGGCGCGGCGACTTCGTTGCCCGCTACGGCGGTGACGAGTTTGTGGTGGTGCTTCCGGACACCGGCATGACCGAGGCCACCGAGGTGGCCCGCCGGATCGAAGCCGCGGTCCGCGCCGAGGACTGGGAGTCGCTGGTGCCGGGAACCCCGGTCGGGGTGAGCATCGGCTTCGCCGAGGTCTCCGGCGGGAGTGGGCTGCGCGACGCGCTCAGCGTCGCCTTCGAGGAGGCCGACCGGGAGATGCTGCGAGCCAAGAGCCGCCCGCGCGCGAGCTGACCGCCCGAACACGGGTCGGCGCCGCCCGCCGGCGCCGCGCGCCGAGTGCCGGCGCTGCGGTCAACGGCGGCGCTGCGGTCAAGGGCGGCGCTGCGGTCAAGGGCGGCGCTGCGTCAGTTGCTGCGCTGCGGTCAGCGGCGGGTCAGCTCGGTGTCGCCGGCCAGCCGGGCGGCGCGGTCGGCCTCGGTCAGGGCGTCCAGCACCCCGTCCAGCTCGCCGGCCAGAGCCAGATCCAGGTTGTACGCGGTGTAGCCGATCCGGTGGTCGGTGATCCGGTTCTGCGGGAAGTTGTAGGTGCGGATCCGCTCCGAGCGGTCCACCGTACGCACCTGCGCCTTCCGGGCGTCCGATGCGGCGGCGTCGGCCTGCTCCTGGGCGGCGGCGAGCAACCGGGCCCGCAGGATCCGCATCGCCTGCTCCCGGTTCTGCAACTGGGACTTCTCGTTCTGGCAGGAGACGACGATGCCGGTCGGCAGGTGGGTGATCCGCACCGCCGAGTCGGTGGTGTTCACCGACTGGCCGCCCGGGCCGGACGAGCGGAACACGTCGATACGCAGGTCGTTCTGGTCGATGGTGACGTCGACGTCCTCGGCCTCCGGCAGCACCAGCACCCCGGCGGCGCTGGTGTGGATCCGACCCTGCGACTCGGTGACCGGGACGCGCTGCACCCGGTGCACGCCGCCCTCCCACTTGAGCCGCGACCAGACGCCGTTGCCGCCCTCCGGGACGCCCTTGGTCTTGATCGACAGCGAGACGTCCTTGACGCCGCCCAGGTCGGAGTCCTGCGCGTCGATCACCTCGGTGATCCAGCCGTGGCGCTCGGCGTACCGGCTGTACATCCGCAGCAGGTCGCCGGCGAACAGCGCCGACTCCTCGCCGCCCTCACCGGCCTTGATCTCGACGATCACGTCCTTGGCGTCGTGCGGGTCACGCGGGATGAGCAGCTCGGCGAGCCGCTCCTCCAGGACCGGCAGGGACGCCGCGATCGCCTCGGTCTCGGCGGCGAAGGAGGGATCCTCGGCAGCCAGCTCACGGGCAGCCGCTAGGTCGGCACGCGCCTGCTCCAGCTCGCCGGCAGCCTTGTGCAGCGGCACCAGCTCGGCGTACCGGCGGCCGACCCGCCGCGCGGTCGCCTGGTCGGCGTGGATGGCCGGATCGGCCAGCCGCTTCTCCAGCTCCGCGTACTCGTCGAGGAGGCCGGCCAGACGCTCGCTGCTCATGCTGCGGATGCTCCTTCGAGGGTGCGGCGCCGGCCGGGCCGGACCGAGGTGCCGGTCGCCGGGCGGGAAAACAGGGCGGAATGCGGACGGCGCCCGCGTCCGGCGGAAAACCGGACGCGGGCGCCGAACGAGGAACTACTTGGCCTTCTTGGCCTGAACCTTGGCGTACTTCTGCTGGAACTTCGCGACCCGGCCGGCGGTGTCGAGAACGCGCTGCTTACCGGTGTAGAACGGGTGGCAGGCGCTGCAGGTCTCGACGTGGATCGCCCCGCCCTTGGCGGTGCTGCGGGTCGTGAACGTGTTGCCACAGGAGCAGCTGACCTCGGTGGTCACGTACTCCGGGTGGATGTTTGCCTTCATCTCGCCTCGGTCCTCTCGTTGGTGGTCGCCGGGTCGCCGTCACCGCCCGTCGCGCCGTGCGCGACGGGCTCGGGCGTGAACCGGAACCGGTGGCCGATTGACCAGTGTGCCATGGGCCTGAGCCGACCCGGTAATCGGGCCGCACACCTCGTCCGGCATCGTCAACACGTGCCTCCCCGTCCGCATTCCCGGCGTCCGGCCGGGCATTCACCCACCCGGCGGGACGCCGCCGAGTGCCCCGCCGGGGGTACGCCCGCCCAGCCGGAGGGGAGCCGATGACCCGCCTGATCGCCACCCGGGGCCTGCCGGCGTCCGGCAAGACGACCTTCGCCCGGACCCTCCAGCCGTCCGTGGTCCGGGTCAACCGTGACGACCTGCGCCGGATGCTGCACGGCGAGCGGCTCTTCACCCAGTGGGCCGAGGCGCAGGTGACCACCGTCCAGCGGGCGCAGGTCGAGGCGCTGCTGCGGACCCGGGCGGACGTCTGCGTGGACGACACCAACCTGCGCTCGCGAACCCTGCGGGACTGGGCCGACCTGGCCGCCCGGTACGGCGCCGAGTTCGAGGTGCACGACTTCACCGACGTGCCACTGGCCGAGTGCCTGCGCCGCGACGCCGCCCGCCCGGAGGCCGACCGGGTCGGCGCGGACGTGATCCGCCGGCTGCACGAGCGCTACCTGGAGGGGCGGACGCTGCCGCTGCCGGTGCCACAGGCCCGCACCGGACGACCCGCCACCGTGCGCCCGCCGTCGACCGAACCACCGGAGATCGTCCTGGTGGACATCGACGGCACCGTCGCGCTGGCCGTCTCGCGCAGCCCGTACGACATGACCAGGGTGGGCGAGGACCAGCCGAACCCGGCGGTGATCGCGGCGGTCCGGGCCATGCACGCCGCCGGGTACGGGGTGGTCTTCTGCTCCGGGCGGGACGCCTCGGCGCGGGCGGCCACCGAGACGTGGCTGGCCCGACACGTCCGGGTGCCCTACCTCGGCCTGCACCTACGCGCGGTGGGCGACTCCCGCAAGGACTCCGTCGTCAAGCGGGAGATCTACGAGCGGGAGATCCGGGACCGCTACCGGGTGGTCGGTGTGTTCGACGACCGCGCCCAGGTGGTCCAGATGTGGCGGGCCCTCGGCCTCACCGTCTTCCAGGTGGCCGACGGCGACTTCTGAAAGGCGGGCCCCTTCCTGCGCGGGAGGCGACAGGAAGGGGCCCTTCCCAGCCCTCAGCGGGCCGTCAGCTTGACGGTGGCTTCGGCGCGAAGGTTGTTGACGGTGACGGTCAGGCGGACGGGCACGCCGGGGCGCAGCGCGGTCAGGGTGCCGGTGGCCGGGTCGAAGCGGGCGGTGTGCCACGGGCGGACTCCGGTCGCGGCGCCGATGTGCACCCCCGGCGAGGCGGACCAGTCCGCGCTGACCGGGGCGGCCACCGGGACGGTACGCCCACCCGGCTGGGTCAGCGTGGCGGTGACCGACGCCGGGACGCCGACCGCGACGCTGGGCGGGGCGTTCACCGCGAGCTGGTCCACGTGCGCGTGGAACTCCGCGTCCACCCAGCGCGGCCCCTCGGCGAGCGGGTCGCGCCGGGCACGTTCGGCCTCGGCCCGGGTGACCGGGTCCACGCCGAACTCCGTCCAGCCGGTGAAGCCGCCCTGGTCCGCCGGGGTGGACGGCGTCTTGCCCGAGTTGCCGTTGATGACGTACGGCACCCCGTCGACCCGGTCGGCGTGGAACGTGCCGACGTGCCCGCCCACGAACAGCGCGCCCTTGCCGGTGCGGTGCTGGAAGTCGGCCAGCCACTGCTCCAGCAGCGCCGCCTCCTTGCGGTCACCGAGCTGGCTGGCCTGTGCCGGGCTGGGGTCGCGCGGCGGGTGATGGTGCAGGACGACCACCGACCCGACCCGCCGGTCGGCGGCCGCCGCGTCCAGCGTCTCGCGCAGCATCCGCACCTGGTCGAAGCCTCCGCCGCGCAGCGTCCCGGTGGACGAGTTCAGCGTGACGAACCTGGTGCCGGCGTGGTCGAACACCCGCGAGGTCGCGCCGAACACGGCCTGGAAGTTGCTGATCGGGGCGCCCATGATCTCGTGGTTGCCGGGCACGTAGTACCAGGGCAGCGCGTCGCCCAGTTCCTCGTCGAGGATCCGCTTCGCCAGCGCGAAGTCGGCCGGGTACGCGGTGTCCACGAGGTCCCCGTTGATCAGCAGGAAGTCCGGCCGGGCCGCCTTGACCTCGCGCAGCGTCCGCCGGGCCTGGGCGACCAGGTCGCTGTCCGGGTCGGCGGCGACGAACTGGGCGTCGGACAGCACCGCGAACCGCCAGGGTGCGCCGTCCACGGTGCCGTCGCGGACCACGACCCGATCGGTACGCGGCGCCACCGGCGGCACGTCGACCGTGGGCGGCACCTTCGCCACCAGGTCGTCGATGATGACCTCGCTGGTGTACTGCGCGGCGGCGTTGGTCTCGGCCACGTAGAACCGGCGGACACGCACCGGGTACTGCACCCCCGCCGGCACCGCGAACTCCACGTACCGCCAGCCGGTCCAGGTGATCAGCGGACCGCGCAGCACGTGCTGGGTGTCCTGGGCGTCGTGCAGGTGCAGACTGGGCCACTCCCCGGTGCCGTTGCCGTGGATCCACATGCCGAACGCCTGCGGCTGACCGGGCACCTCGATCCAGGCCGGCGGGTCCGCGTACGCGGCCCGGGTGCCGGTGGACTGGCTGAAGTCGTACGACATCCGCAGGCCCGTGCCGGTGTGGCCCGGCGCGGGCGCGACCGAGCCGCTGGCCCGGGCCTGGCTGAACCGCCAGGACGCGGCGTCGTCGAAGCCGGCCACCGGAACGTCGGTCAGTCCGACGGTGACCGGCAGGACGGTGGTGTGGCGTCCGACGTGGACGGTGACCAGTCCGGAGCCGGTCTCGCGCAGCGCGGTGACGGCGAGGTTGCCGTCGTCGGTGGGGGTGATCCGCAGCAGGTCCCGGTCGTAGTCGAGGGTCAGGTCGGCCGGCTCGATCGGTGCGGTGTTGCCCTCGGCGTCGTAGCCGACCACACCGACGAGGGCGTTGCCGTCCCGGCCGGTCAGCCCAACCCGTTCCACTGTGGAGTCGATACGGGCCAGCGGCCCGAGCACCGTGAGGCCCAGCGAGCCGGTTGCCCGGCCGCGCGCCGCGGTGACCGTGCTGGCCCCCGGCACGCGGGCGTGGAACACCCCGTCGCGGTCGACCCGGCCCTGTGCCGCCGGAGTCACGCGCCAGGTCGGTGCGCCGGCCGCCGGGCCGTACGTCTCGTCGTAGCCGGCCGCGGTGAGGGTGCGGGTGAGGCCGGGGAAGACGCGGTCGGGGCGGCCGCCGCGCACCGGTGAGATGCCGGGGGCGGCGGTGGGGTCGCTGGCGGTCTCCACCCAGTAGCCGGTGAGCCGGCCGCTGCCCTTCGGCGCGTAGATGGCCAGGCCGTTCGGCACGGCCCGCTCGCTGCCGTCCGAGGGCGCGTTCTCGACCTGCACGGCCGGCGCGCCGGGCTCTCGGGCCAGCAGGGTGGACGAGCCACCACCGTCCAGGTTGAGCGCGTGGTGGGCGCCCAGTTCGGCCATCATCCGGCCCATCTCGGTCTGGGTGACGCCGCGACTGTCGACCTGCCGACCATCCACGGTCAACATGATCATTTTACGACCGTCGGCGGTGAAGCCGACCGCCGTGCGCGGCGCCAGCGTCGGGTCGGCGATGCTCTGCACGACCCCGTCGCGGACCAGGACGTTGCCACCGCCGACCGCCGCGTGCAGGGTGCTGCCGTCGGACGGCTTCGGCTGCCAGGCCACCGTCACCGGGTCACCCGGGCGGAGCCCGGCCAGGGCGTCCGCCCCGGCGTCGCGGCCGAGCAGAACGGTGCTGCCGGCGACGATCGGGCCGCTGCCGGCCGCGCCGGCCACCGCGGCCACGCGGCCACCGGTCACGACGACCTCGACGACCCGGGCCGAGCCCGAGACCGCCCGCTCGCGCGGGTACGTCCCCCAGAGCTCGGTGAACGCGCCGATGCCGTCGGCCTGCACGATGTTGTTGAACTGCGTCAACGGCACCGGCCCGGTGGGCAGGGTGGCCGTGCCGTCGAAGTTCACCTCGATGACTCGTCCGAGGCCGTCCGCGGTGACCGCCACCGCGTTGCGGTGACCGCTGACCGCCGACTGGATCAGCTCGCCGTCACGGATGCCGACGCCCTGGGCGGCGCCGGAGTTGTTGATGTCGAAGAAGTCGCCGTTGACCGCGGCGACGGCGCGCGAGCGGTCCACCGCCCCCCGCAGCGGCTCGGCCCGGCTGACGGCTCCGGAGTTGACGTAGTCGACCGTCGCCCCGCCGCCGAGGTCGGTGGTGAGCGCGTCGGCACGCAGCCAGCCCTCGGCGTCGTACCGGTCGAAGGAGGTGAGTCGCACGCCCGGCGCGACCGGCCGGGTGGCCTTCGTGGTCTCCAGGCCGCCGGCCGGCTCCAGGCCGTCGGCGGCGGCGGTCGCGGCGGTCGCGGTGGCCGGGTCGGCGGCCAGACTGACCGAGCCGGCCGACCGGGACGACGCGGGCGGCGCGTCCTCGGCGACGGTGGACGGGGCCACGGGGGCGGCTGCCGGCGCGGCGGCTGTCGCCGGCACCGGACCGACCAGGATGAGCAGCGGCGTCAGCAGCAGGACGCCGGTGCGGCGGGCGGATCGTCTGCGGGTACGCATGGACGACAGTCAACCGGATCGCGAATAGAAGTTTCAAGGTGCACCGACCGAACCGAAGGAAAACTTCAACCAAGCAGAGCAAAGGGGGCGATGGCCATGACGAAGGGGCACGGCCGCGGTGGCCGTGCCCCTCCGTTGGTCAACCGAGGGTGGTTACTCCCCCGGCGTCGACTTCGCGATCTGCATCAGGAACTCGATGTTGGTGCGGGACTGCTTGAGGCGGTCCAGCAGCAGATCCATCGCGGCCTGCGAGTCCAGCGAGTGCAGCACCTTCCGGAGCTTGTGGATGATGGCCAGCTCTTCGGGCGCGAGCAGGACCTCTTCCTTACGGGTGCCGGACGGGTTGATGTCGATGGCCGGGAAGGTCCGCTTGTCGGCGATCTTCCGGTCCAGCTTCAGCTCCGCGTTGCCGGTGCCCTTGAACTCCTCGAAGATGACCGTGTCCGCCATGGACCCGGTCTCCACCAGCGCGGTGGCGATGATGGTCAGCGAGCCGCCGTTCTCGATGTTGCGAGCCGCGCCGAGGAAGCGCTTCGGCGGGTAGAGGGCGGTGGAGTCGATACCACCCGACATGATCCGGCCGCTGGCCGGCGCCGCCAGGTTGTACGACCGACCGAGCCGGGTCACCGAGTCCAGCAGCACGACCACGTCGTGCCCCAGCTCGACCAGGCGCTTCGCCCGCTCGATCGCCAGCTCGGCCACCGTGGTGTGGTCCTGCGGCGGACGGTCGAACGTGGCCGCGATGACCTCGCCCTTGATCGACCGCTGCATGTCGGTGACCTCTTCAGGCCGCTCGTCCACCAGCACCACCATCAGGTGGCACTCCGGGTTGTTCCGGGTGATCGCGTTCGCGATCGCCTGGAGCACCATCGTCTTACCGGCCTTCGGCGGCGACTGGATGAGCGCGCGCTGGCCCTTGCCGATCGGCATGACCAGGTCGATGACCCGGGTCGTCAGGATGTGCGGCTCGGTCTCCAGCCGCAGGCGCTCCTGCGGGTAGAGCGGCGTGAGCTTGTAGAACTCCGGCCGCCGCCGCGCCTCCTCCGGCTCCATGCCGTTGATCGTGTCCAGCCGCATCAGCGGGTTGTACTTGTCCCGCCGCTGATCGCCGCTGTTGCCGCCCTCACGGGCCGCACGCACCGCACCGGTGATCGCGTCACCGCGGCGCAGGCCGTACTTCTTGATCTGGGACATCGAGACGTACACGTCGTTCGGGCCGGCCAGGTAGCCGGTCGTCCGCACGAAGGCGTAGTTGTCGAGCACGTCGATGATGCCGGCCACCGGGACGAGCACGTCGTCCTCGCCGACCTGCGGCTCGCGCCCACCGGCGTCGCCACCGGTCTCGGAGCGCTCGCCGCGGCCGCGCCGGCGGTCCCGGAAGCGGCTGCGCCGGCCACGCCGACCGCCGCCCTCGCCGTCATCGTCGTCGTTGTCCCGCTCGGCGCGCTGGCCACGGTCGTTGCGGTCGTTGCGGTCGCCCCGGTCGTTGCGGTCACCACGCTCGTTGCGCTCGGCACGCTCGCCACGGTCGGAACGCTCCGACCGATCGTTGCGCTCGCCCCGCTCGGCACGCTCGCCACGGTCGTTGCGCTCGCCCCGCTCGACACGGTCACCCCGCTCGGCACGCTCGCCCCGCTCCGCACGCTCGGTGCGCTCGGCACGCTCGCCCCGGTCGGTGCGCTCGGCACGCTCGCCCCGGTCGGCACGCTCGGTGCGGTCAGTGCGCTCGCCCCGGTCCGCACGCTCGGCGCGGTCAGTGCGCTCGGCACGCTCGCCCCGGTCGGCACGCTCCGACCGCTCGGCACGCTCGGTGCGCTCCGGACGCTCGGCCCGGTCCCGGCGGTTCTCGCTCCGGTCGGTCCGCTCGCCGGCCTCCGCCTCGTCGGTACGCGCCTCAGTGGCGCGCGCCTCCGCCGTGGCGGTCCGGCTCCGCCGGGTACGACCCCGGCCCTCGGTCTCGGCGGCCGGCTCGGCCGGCGCCTGGTCGGTGCGTCCCTCCGTCGCCGGACGGTCCACGGTCTCCCGCACCTCCTCGCGCGTCGGAGCGGCCGCGGCCGCGACCTCGGCCCGCGGTCGAGGGGTACCGGCGGCGTTGCCGCCCTGCCGCTCGGAGATCGCGGCGATCAGCTCGCCCTTACGCATGCGAGCCGTGCCGGAGATGCCGAGCGACGCAGCCAGGCTCTGCAGCTCTGGCAGCAGCATCGCCGACAGACCGGTGCCGCTGCGCCGACGACGGGCGGGAGCGGCGGTGGTGGCATCGCCAGCGACGTTGGAAACATCCGACGTCACGTCGGTGGTGTCGCTCAATGGATTCCTTCCCTCGATAAGGCCGGGACTGCCCGGAGTCGGACTCAGGTGGCCGGGCGGCCTCGGTGCACCCGCCTCGCAAGGACGCGTCGCGGGAGTCTGTGACACAGCAGCCGGTGGTTTCCCGACTCACCAAACGTCGGTGAGCAGGTCTCGCCGTCTGCGGCGACCTGTGGAAACTGCGGCGCGGCGTGGGCCTTGGCAGGGGTGACGGGCTTACCGCCGAGAGCTTCGGGGGTGCGCCGCCCCGCAGGAGATCGCGTGCTTCGCGGCTGTGCTAGGTCTAGAGCGTAATCAACTCTTCCGACCTGCGGCAACAGGGTCCCGCTCGGCGTGTCCAAGTCTACCCCGGGCAACCCGCGCACCGCTGACGTCTATCGGTAACTGCCAGATCTGCCAGTCTGTTCCCACCGGGAAGCTCGGCGGGGGCTCGCTGAGCGCCAGCACGGTCGGCCCCGCCCCACTGACCACAGCCGCCACACCAGCCTCTCGCAACGCGTTGACCAGGACTGATGTGCCCGGCATCCCCGGCGCGCGATAGTCCTGATGGAGGCGGTCGACGGTGGCGGGCACCAGCAGCGACGGGTCCGCGGTCAGCGCGTGCACCAGCAGCGCCGCACGGCCGGCGGTCAACGCGGCGTCGCCGTGCGGCACGGTGGCCGGTAACGCCGCCCGCGCGGTCGCGGTCAACCCCCGCTCCGCCGGCACGAAGACCGTCGGCCGCACCCCGTCGGCGACCGCCAGGGACACCGCGCGAGCGCCGGTCGGCTCGGACCAGGCGAGTGTGAAGCCACCGAGCAGGCACGGCGCGACGTTGTCGGGGTGGCCCTCGATCTCGGCGGCCAGCCGGAGCACGGCCGGCTTGTCCATCCGGCGCTCCCCGTCGGCGACCAGGGCGCGGGCCAGCAGCACCCCGGCGACGATCGCGGCGGACGAGGAGCCCAACCCGCGCGCCTGCGGGATCCGGTTGACGCACTCCACGATCAGCCCGGCGGGCTGCGCACCGAGCACGTCGAAGGTGGCCCGCATGGCGCGCACCACCAGGTGCCGGTCGTCGTCGGGCAGCTCACCGGCACCCTGCCCGCTCACGGTCACCCGGACCCCAGCCGGCGCGACCTCGGCTGCCAGGTCGTCGTAGAGCCCCAGGGCGAGACCCAGCGCGTCGAAGCCCGGGCCCAGGTTGGCGCTGGTCGCGGGGACCCGGACCCGGACCGGCCCGGCGCTGAAGTTCATCGGCACGGGCTCATGCTAGGGGTCGGCACCGACGATCCGGTCCGACGCCCGCAGCGTGGGACCGGACGAACTCAGCCGGCCGGGTCCGGAACCGGTTCGGCTGCCGGATCGGTGAGCGAGAGACGGCGGGTGGCGATCCGCCAGCCGACCGCGTACACGAGGGTGACCAGCCCGCACCCGGCCAGCACCACCCGCTCGTCCACCACGTCCACCACCAGGGCCACCGCCAGCTGGCTCACCGAGATGGCCAGCGTCGCGAGCATCATGTCGGTGGCGAAGACGCGCCCACGCAACCGGTCCGGCACCTCGCCCTGCAGGGCGAAGTTCGACATCACCCAGTTGCTGCCACCCGCGAAGTGCGCCACGAAGACCAGCAGCAGCACCAGCGGAAACCAGCGGACCACCGACGCGCCCAGGTAGGACAGGCCGTAGAGCGACATGGACAGCGCCAGCCCCGGCAGCAGCCAGGACCGGTTGGTCAGCACCCGACGCATCAGGATGGGTCCCACCAGGGCGCCCGCCCCGCGTACCGCGAAGAGCAGGCCGGCACCCAGCGAGCCGACCCCGTACACGCCGGCGAGCAGCGGAAACACCGTCAGCACCCCGTTACCCAGGCCGACGGCCGACTTCACCGTGACCAGCGCCAGGACCCGCGGTCGGTGCCCGATGTAGACGAGCGCCTCGCGGACCGCCGGCCAGGTCCGTTGGGCCGGGCGGTCGACGTCCCGGGGCGCCTGCAAGGGCCGGCGGATCCGCCCGGCGAGGCCCGCGGCCAGCGCCAGGCCCACGGCCGCCACCCAGAAGCAGGCGTACGGGCCGACGGCCGAGCTGAGCACGCCACCGAGCGAGGCGCCGACCACCGTCATGGTGCCCCAGGCCGAGCCGGCCACGGCGTTGCCTGCGGCCAGCTCGTGCGGCTCCAGCACGTTGGGCAGCCCGGCCTGCGCGGCCGGCGAGTAGAACGCCTTGGCGACCGCGACCACTCCGATCGCCACCAGCGCCAGCCAGGCCGTCCCGGCGCCCCGGACGCCGAGCAGCAGCAGCACGCCCGCCAGCGCCGCCACGTTCGCCGCGACCATGACCTTGCGCCGGTCGAACCGGTCGGCCACGGTGCCGGTGTACGGCAGCAGCAGCGCCACGATGCCGGTGTCGACGGCCAGCACCAGCGCACCCCAGACCCCGCTGCCGGTCAACTGGGGCAGCAGCACCAGCAGCGGCACCATGACGAACCAGTCGGCGCCGAAGACGACCAGCTCAGCGAGGAAGAGGTTACGGAAGCTCCGGTTGCCGGTCAGGACCGAGAGGGTGGACGCCACGTAGCGCGACGCTACCCGGTCGACACCGCTCGATACCGATCGCGAGCAGCAACGACAGAGGCCCCCGTTGCGGTCGGCAGCGGCCGGCGCGCAGAAAGCCGGAACGCCCCCGGCAGGTGAACCCGCCGGGGGCGTTCCGAGGTGCTGGTCCGACTACTCGGTCGGCTCCGCGGGGGGCAGCGGCGAAGTGCGGCTGCGTGGCAGCCGTAGCACCTCGAACTGGTCCGTACCCTCCACCAGCGCGCCCGACGGTGCGGGTCGCCCCGCCGCCTGCTGCGAACCCTCGGCGTGCGTCGCCGCCGGCGCACCGGACGGCACCGCCACCTTGTTCGGGCTGGCCGGCTCGGCGGTCTCCGGGTCGGTCGGCCCGGCCACCGCCGGGTCGCCGGACCGCCGCCGGCGGCGCCGCTCCCGCAACGACTCCTTGGTGTGTTCCACCATCGTGTACAGCGTCGGCACCAGGATCAGCGTCAGCAGCGTGGAGCTGAGCAGGCCACCGATCACCACGACGGCCAGCGGCTGCGAGATGAAGCCGCCCTCACCGGTCAACCCGAGCGCCATCGGCAGCAGCGCGAAGATGGTCGCGACCGCCGTCATGAGGATCGGGCGCAGCCGGCGCCGGCCGCCCTCGACCACCGCGTCCCGGACCCCCATGCCCTGGGCTCGGTACTGGTTGATCAGGTCGAGCAGCACGATCGCGTTGGTCACCACGATGCCGACCAGCATCAGCACGCCGATCAACGCCGGCACGCCCAGCGGCGTCCCGGTGATCAGCAGCAGGCCGATCGCGCCGGTCGCCGCGAACGGGATGGAAATCAGCAGGATCAGCGACTGGGTGAGGCTGCGGAACGTGGCCACCATGATCAGGAACACGATCGCGATCGCGGCCAGCACCGCCAGGCCCAGGTCGCCGAAGGCGTCCGCCTGGTCCGCGCTGACCCCACCGATGGTGAAGGTCGCACCCGGCACGTCGATGCCGTCCAGCTTCTCCTGCAACGCCTGGCTGGTCGCGCCCAGGTTCGAGCCGGTCGCCGTGCCGGTGACCGAGACGCTGCGCTCACCGTCGATCCGGCTGATCTGCTGCGGCCCCTCGACCCGGCTGACCTTCGCGATGTCGCCCAGCTTGACCGGACCGATCGGCAGGGCGTTCAACTGCTCCACCGACACCGGCGGCTGTGCGCCCAGCCGCAGCACCACGTTCTGCTGCTGGCCGTCGAGCGTGACCTGACCCAGCGGCGCCCCACGGAACGCCTGCGAGACGACCTGACCCACCGCGGCCTCGGTGAGCCCGGCCCGGCCGGCGGCGACCCGGTCGACGGTCACGTCGACCCGCGGCACCTCCGCGGCGAGGCTGGTCGTGACGTCCTCGACGTCCGGCACCTCGGCCATCGCCGTCCGGGCCGCCTCGGCGGCCCGGGTCAGCACCTCCGGCTCGCTGGCCTGGACGATCACCTCCAGCTGGCTGGTCGAGGCTTCCTGTCCGCCGCCGAAGCTGATCTCACCCAGCCCGCCGCCGAGGGTGTCGAACTCCTTGCGCAGCACCTCGCGCATCTGCTTCGCGTCGGTGTCCCCGTCGAGCGCCACCGACCAGCTCGCGATGTTGTTGCCGCCGCCCCCGAACGGGTTGTCCCCGCCGCCTGCGGTCACCTGGTAGGTCTCGACCCCGTCGGTACGTCCGAGCACCGTCTCGACCTGCTTGGCCGCCGCGTCGGTGGCGGCCAGGCCACTACCCGCCGGCAACTCCTGCTGGAAGCTGAGCGTGTCCTGACCGGAGTCGTCCAGGAAGTTGGTCTCCAGCTTCTGGGCCAGCCCGAAGGTGCCGAAGAGCACCAGCAGGCCGAGACCGACGGTGATCCAGCGGGTGGACCGCTTGCGGGTGGCGAACCCGATCACCGGCAGGTACGCCCGCTGCAACGGGCTGCGCAGCTCCTTCTCCTCGGCGCCGCGACGCACCGCCTCGTCGTCCACGGTGCCGCCGCGCGGCTTGAGGAACCAGTACGCCAGCACCGGGATCACGGTCAGCGACACCAGCAGCGAGGCGAGCAGGGCCACCGTCACGGTGATCGCGAACGGCGCGAAGAGCTGCCCGACGAACCCGCCGACCAGCGCGATCGGTGCGAACACCGCGACCGTGGTGAGGGTGGACGCGGTCACCGCGCCGGCCACCTCGCGGACGCCGGTGATGATCGCTCGCTGCTTCTCCTCGCCGTACTCCAGGTGTCGTTTGATGTTCTCCAACACCACGATCGAGTCGTCCACCACCCGGCCCACCGCGATGGTCAGCGCGCCGAGGGTGAGCAGGTTGAGCGAGTAGTCGCCGATCCACAGGGCGATCAGCGCCACCAGCACGGAGAGCGGGATGGAGACCGCGGTGACCACGGTCGAGCGCACCGACAGCAGGAAGACCAGGATGACGATGACCGCCATCACCAGGCCCAGCAGACCCTCGGTGGTCAACGACTCGATCGACTTCTCGACGAACGGCGCCTGGTCGAAGACCACGGTCAGCTCGGCGCCGGAGGCGTCCTTCAGGTCGGCCAGCTTGTCCCGGATCTCGTGCGAGATCTCCACGGCGTTGCCGTCCGGCGCCGCGGTGACCGCGATGCCGAGGCTGTCCTGGCCGTTGGTCCGGGTGATCGCGGTGGCCGGGGCCTGCGTCTGCTCGACGGCCGCCACGTCACCGAGACGGACCGGGGCAGCGCCGGGGGCGACCACGATGCCGCGCAGGTCGTCCAGGGTGGCGACCGGCGTGCCGACCTGCACCGGGAGGGCCTGGCTGCCGTCGTTCACCGCGCCAGCCGGGATCGTCACGCCGTTGGTCTTCAGCGCGGCGCCGATCGCCGTGGGCTGGAGCTTCGCCGCGGCCAGCTTGGCCAGGTCCGGGGTGACCACCACGATGTCGTCGCGGGTCCCGCTCACCTCGACCGTGCGGACTCCCTCGATGGCCTCCAGCTCCGGCACCACCGTGTCGCGCAGCTTCTCGGCGAGCGCCCGCTGGTCCCCCCCGCCGGCCGCAGCCAGCACCACCGCCGGCAGGTCGTCGGTGCTGCCCGCGATGACCTGCGGGTCGACGTCCTCCGGCAGCTGCGAGTCGATACGACTCAGCGCGGTCTGCATCTTGTTGACCATGTCGTCCAGGTCACTGCCGAACTCGTACTGCACCTGGACGGTGGCCGCCCCCTCGCGGGAGGTGGAGGTGATCTGGTCCAGACCGGGGATGCCCTGGAGGGCGTTCTCGATCGGCTCGGTCACCTGCGACTCGACGATCTCGGGTCCGGCACCGGGGTAGGGGGCCACGATGAACGCGGCCGGGAATTCGAGCGACGGCAGCAGTTGCTGCTTCAGCGATGGCACGGCGAACGCTCCGAACGCCGTGATCACCACCGCGATGAGGGCGACAAGCCCTCGGTTGGCGAGGCTGAATCTGGCGAGCAGCGACATCGGCCTGGCTCACTCCTGAAAGAGATTGCGGGTGGGGATACCCGAAAGTGTGCCTGACTCGATCACCCCGACCCCCGCCGGACCCCTGCCGTACCGACAGCGGACGCGATTCACCCCCGGATCGCCACCCCGCGGGCCACGACCGGCCGGCGCGGTGGCCGCTCAGGCCAGATCGAGGGCGCGGGCCGCGGCCAGCGGGTCGTTCGGGATGGTCACCGGGGCGGGCGCGGTGGAGATCGCCCATTCCGGGTCCTTCAAGCCGTGGCCGGTCACCGTGCAGACCACCGTCGACCCGGCCGGGATCACGCCCGCCGCGGCCTGCTGGAGCAGACCGGCCACGCTGGCCGCGCTGCCCAGCTCGACGAAGACGCCCACCTCGCGGGCGAGCAGCCGGTACGCGGACAGGATCTCCCGGTCGGTCACCGCCGCGATCAGACCACCCGAGGCGTCCCGGGCGTCCAACGCCCTGGTCCAGCTCGCCGGGTTGCCGATCCGGATCGCGGTGGCGATGGTCGACGGCTCCGGCACCACCTGGCCGGTGACGATCGGCGCCGCACCGGCGGCCTGGAAGCCGTACATCTTCGGCGCCCGGGTCGTGGCGCCGGCGGCGTGCTCCTCCGCGTACCCCATCCAGTAGGCGGAGATGTTGCCGGCGTTGCCGACCGGCAGGCAGTGGATGTCGGGCGCGTCACCGAGCGCCTCGACGATCTCGAAGGCGGCGGTCTTCTGCCCGTGCAGCCGGTCGATGTTGACCGAGTTGACCAGCGCGACCGGATAGTCCTGAGCGAGCTTGGCGGCCGTCGCCAGGCAGTCGTCGAAGTTGCCGCTCACCTGGAGCAGCTTCGCGCCGTGCACCAGCGCCTGGGCCAGCTTGCCCAGCGCGATCTTTCCCTGGGGCACCAGCACCGCGCAGGTCAGCCCGGCCCGTGCCGCGTACGCCGCGGCGGAGGCGCTGGTGTTGCCGGTGGAGGCGCAGATGATGGCCTTGTTGCCGGCCTCGACCGCCTTGGAGACCGCGAGGGTCATCCCGCGGTCCTTGAACGAGCCGGTCGGGTTGGCGCCCTCCACCTTGAGGTGCACGTCGCACCCGATGCGGGCGGAGAGCACCGGCGCGGGCAGCAGCGGAGTGTTCCCCTCGTGCAGCGTGACGACGGGCGTGGCCGCGGTGACCGGCAGCCGGTCCCGGTACGCCTCGATCAGACCCCGCCACATGTCGTTCTCCTCGCCTCTAACGTCGCGCCGACCTGCGGATCAGGCCACCCTGGACCAGCCTGCCGGAGCGACCGGCGGAAGACCCCGGGTTACCCACCTGGCGGGACGAGCGGGCCGCCCCACCACCGGAGTCAACGACTTACACCCCGCCCTCGACCCGCAGCACGCTGGTCACCGACCGGACGATGTCCAGGCCGCGCAGCTCACTCACGGTCGCGGCGAGCGCGGCGTCCGGCGCCACGTGGGTGACGATCACCAGTTCGGCGTCGCCGTCGCGGCCGGGTGAACCGCCGGCCGAACCCTGCCGCACGGTCGCGATCGACACGTCGTGCCGGGCGAAGACGCCCGCCACCGCGGCCAGCACACCCGGACGGTCGGCCACGTCCAGGCTGACGTGGTAGCGGGTCAGCGCCTCGCCCATCGGCCGGACCGCGAGGTCGGCGTACGCGCTCTCGCTGGCCGCGCGCACCCCGGCGAGCCGGTTGCGGGACACCGCCACCACGTCGCCGAGCACCGCGCTGGCGGTCGGCGCGCCACCCGCGCCCCGGCCGTAGAACATCAGCTCCCCGGCCGCGTCCGCCTCCACGAAGACCGCGTTGAACGCGTCGCCGACGCTGGCCAGCGGGTGGCTGCGCGGGATCATCGCCGGGTGCACCCGGACGCTGACCGTCTCCCGGCCGGCCGGGTCGACACCGCGGGCCGCGATGCAGAGCAGCTTGATCGTGCAGCCCATCGCCTGCGCGCTGGCCACGTCCGCGGCGGTCACCTCGGTGATGCCCTCCCGGTGCACGTCGGCGGCGCCGACCCGGGTGTGAAAGGCCAGCGAGGCGAGGATCGCCGCCTTGGCCGCCGCGTCGAAGCCCTCCACGTCGGCGGTCGGGTCGGCCTCCGCGTACCCCAGCTCGGTGGCCTCTTCGAGGGCCTCGGCGAAGCCGGCGCCGGTGGCGTCCATGGCGGAGAGGATGAAGTTGGTGGTGCCGTTGACGATGCCGGTGACCCGGTTGATCCGGTCGCCGTGCAGCGACTCGCGCAGCGGGCGCAGCAGCGGGATGGCCCCGGCCACGGACGCCTCGTAGTAGAGGTCGCCGCCGCCCTCGGCGGCCGCTTCGTGCAGCGCCACGCCGTCCTCGGCGAGCAGCGCCTTGTTGGCGGTGACGACGCTCTTGCCGGCACGCAGCGCTTCGACCAGCCAGCTCCGGGCCGGCTCGATACCGCCCACCACCTCGATCACGACGTCCACGTCGTCGCGCTTGATCAGGCCGAGCGCGTCGGTGGTGAACAGGGTCGGGTCGATCGGCAGGTCACCGCGGTCGCGGCCGAGCCGACGGACGGCGATGCCGGCGATTTCCAGCGGAGCGCCGATCCGGGCGGCCAGGTCGGGGCCCTGCTCGTGCAGCAGCCGGACCACCTCCTGGCCGACCGTGCCACAGCCGAGCAGCGCCAAGCGCACAGGTGACGTCATCCAACATCCAATGCGAGCAGGTCCTCTTCGGTTTCCCGCCGGACGATCAGACGCGCCTGGCCGTCGCGCACCGCGACCACCGGGGGCCGCGGCACGTGGTTGTAGTTGCTGGCCATGCTGCGGCAGTAGGCGCCCGTGCCGGGCACCGCGACAAGATCTCCGGGCTGCACGTCGGCGGGCAGGAATTCATCCTTCACCACGATGTCCCCGGACTCACAGTGCTTTCCCACCACGCGGGCGAGCATCGGCTGCGCGGTCGAGGCGCGGGAGGCCAACGTCGCCGAGTACGAGGCGTCGTAGAGCGCGGTGCGGATGTTGTCGCTCATCCCGCCGTCGACGCTGACGTACGTCCGGATGCCGTCGAGGTCCTTGACCGTGCCGACCTCGTAGAGGGTGAACACGGACGGCCCGACGATGGCCCGCCCCGGCTCGATGGAGAGCCGCGGCACGGCCAGCCGCTCGGCGGCGCACTCCGAGTCGACGATCTTGCGGAGCCGCTTGGCCAGGTCCTGCGGAGCGGCCGGGTCGTCCTGGGTGGTGTACGCGATGCCGAAACCGCCGCCCAGGTCCAGCTCGGGCAGCTCAACCCCGCGTGCGTCGCGGATCTGCGCCTGGAGGGCGAGCACCCGGCGGGCCGAGACCTCGAAACCGCTGGCGTCGAAGATCTGCGAACCGATGTGCGAGTGCAGGCCACGCAGCTCCAGCACGTCCTCGTCGAGCACCTTGAACGCGGCCGCCGCGGCCGCCCCGCCGGCCAGCGAGAACCCGAACTTCTGGTCCTCGTGGGCGGTGGCGATGAACTCGTGGGTGTGCGCCTCGACCCCGACCGTGACCCGGACCAGCACCCGGGGGCGGACGCCCCGCTCGCGGGCCAGCGCGGTGAGCCGGTCGATCTCGGTGAACGAGTCGAGGATGATCCGCCCGACACCGGCGTCCAGCGCCCGGGCCAGCTCGACCACCGACTTGTTGTTGCCGTGGAAGCCGATCCGCTCCGGCGGCATCCCGGCCGCGAGGGCGGTGGCCAGCTCACCACCGGTGCAGACGTCGAGGTGCAGCCCCTCCTCGGCGATCATCCGGACCACCGCCCGGCAGAGGAACGCCTTGCCCGCGTAGTAGACGTCCTCGGTCGGGAAGGCGGCCCGGAAGTCCCGGCAGCGTGAGCGCAGGTCGTCCTCGTCGAGCACGTACACCGGGGTGCCGAACTCGGCCGCGATGTCGCGGACGCTCAGGCCCGCGACGGCGACCGCGCCGTCGGCGCCGCGCGTCACCGTGCGCGGCCACAGCGCCGGCATCAGGGCGTTGACGTCGTCGGGGGTACGCAGCCAGGCCGGCCCCCGGTTGCCGATGTCGCCGTGCAGCGCACCAGCCTCGTGAGCACGCATCAGGTACTACATCCTCTCGGGAGCGGAGACGCCGAGCAGGTGCAGGCCGTTGGCGATCACCGTGCGGGTGGCGTTGTTGAGCCAGAGCCGTGCCCGGTGCAGGTCGGTGACCTCCTCGTCGCCCAACGGCAGCACCCGGCAGTTGTCGTAGAACCGGTGGAAGGAGGCGGCGACACTCTCCTCCAGGTAGCGGGCCACCCGGTGCGGCTCCCGCAGCTCGGCGGCGGTGGCCACCACCGCCGGGAACTCGGCGAGCGCCTTGAGCAGCTCGTTCTCCTTCTCGTGCCCGAGCAGCTCGGGGCGGAAGTCGTCGGCGTCGCCCGGGACCAGCCCCACCTCGGCCGCGTTGCGGGCCACACCCGCCGTCCGCGCGGCCACGTACTGCACGTAGTAGACCGGGTTGTCGCGGGTCGCCCGGGTCCACAGCTCGATGTCGATGTCGATCGGCGAGTCGCTGGAGTAGCGGGCCAGCGCGTACCGGGAGGCGTCCACGCCGATCGCGTCGACCAGATCCTCCAGCGTGATCACGGTGCCGGCCCGCTTGCTCATCCGCATCGGGGCGCCGTCGCGCAGCAGACTGACCAGCTGCCCGATGAGGATCTCCAGGTTGCGCTCCGGGTCGTCGCCGAAGCAGGCGACCATCGCCTTCATCCGGCCGATGTAGCCGTGGTGGTCGGCGCCCAGCATGATCACGACCCGCTCGAAGCCGCGCTCCCGCTTGTCCAGGTAGTAGGCGCAGTCCGCCGCGAAGTAGGTCCACTCGCCGTCGGACTTGCGCAGCACCCGGTCCTTGTCGTCGCCGAAGTCGGTGGTGCGCAGCCAGGTGGCGCCCTCGGCCTCGTAGACCTGGCCCTGCTCGCGCAGCCGGGCCAGGGCGAGGTCCAGCTCACCCCGGTCGTGCAGGTCCTTCTCGTTGAAGTAGGTGTCGAACTCCACCCCGAAGTCGCGCAACGAGGACCGGATCTCGTCGAACATCAGCGCGACGCCCTCGACCCGGAACACCTCCTGGGCGGCGGCGTCGTCCAGGGTCAGCACCTCCGGCCGGCGGGCCTGCACCTCGGCGGCGATCTCCCCGATGTACGCCCCGCCGTAGCCGTCCTCCGGCGTGGGCTGGCCCTTGGCGGCGGCGAGCAGCGAGCGGGCGTACCGGTCGATCTGCGACCCGGCGTCGTTGAAGTAGTACTCCGTGCCCACCTCGGCGCCGGTGGCCCGCAGCAGCCGGCTGAGCGCGTCACCGACGGCCGCCCAGCGGACCCCACCGATGTGCACCGGGCCGGTCGGGTTGGCCGAGACGAACTCCAGATTGATCTTCTCACCGGCGAGCCGGTCGCTGCGGCCGTACTCCGCGCCGGCCTCGACGATCACCCGGGCGAGCTGGCCGGCGGCGGCCGCGTCGAGCCGGATGTTCAGAAAGCCCGGCCCGGCGATCTCCACCGACTTGACCCCCGGCGCCCGACCCAGCTCATCGGCCAGCGCTGCGGCCAGCTCACGCGGCGGTACGCCCACCTTCTTGCTCAACTGCAGGGCGAGCGTGGAGGCGTAGTCGCCGTGCTCGGGGTTGCGGGGTCGCTCCACCGCCGTACGCTCCGGCAGCGCGGCGTGATCCAGGCCACGCTCGGCGAAGACGGCGTGGGCAGCGGTGAGGACGACCGAGGCTAGTTCTGCAGGAGTCACCGAACCATGTTATCGGGGGTAGACTCGGGCACTCGGCGGCGACCCTGCGCGTCATCCGGCCCGCCACCTCCCCTGACCAACCGACCTGACGAGGCACGATGAGCATCAGCACCCCGGGTGGCCCTGAGCGCCGCCCGACCGTGGTCAGCACCGGCAAGAAGCCGGCCGCAGGCCGGCCGGCGTCCGGCGCCAAGGCTGGTTCCGGCAAGCCGACTGGCAAGCCGGCGGGTTCCCCCCGGGCAGGTGGCAAGGGTCCCCGCAAGCCGATCGCCCCGGTCAAGGTGAGCCAGGGCCGGGCCTGGGGCCCGATCGCGCTCTTCGTCGCCGTGGGTGTGCTGGCGGCCGGCATCATCGGCTACGGCGCCTGGGCGTCGTTCCAGGGCTCCAAGCCGTGGGACAAGCGGGCCAACGCCATCGACGGCATCGTCAACATCCGCAAGTCGGACCCGGAAAGCCTGAAGTACGAGTCGCACAAGTCCGGTCCGCTGACCTGGAAGTTCACGCCGCCGGTGGGTGGGGTGCACAACGCCGCCTGGCAGAACTGCATGGGCGAGGTGTACGACGCCCCGATCGCCAACGAGCACGCGGTGCACAGCCTGGAGCACGGCGCGGTGTGGATCACCTACCGCCCGGACCTGCCGAAGGACCAGGTCGAGAAGCTCGCCGGCAAGGTGCGGGGCGTCGAGAAGACGATGATGAGCCCGTACGAGGGCCTGGACAAGCCGATCTCGCTGCAGGCGTGGGGCTACCAGCTCAAGCTCGACAACGCCGACGACTCGCGGATCGACGAGTTCATCAAGGACCTGCGGGTGAACGCCTCCGTCGAAGGCCCGACCGCGCTGTGCAACCAGGGTGTGACCGCCACCGGCACCACGCCGCGTGAGCTTCAGCAGCAGCCGCCGACCCAGTAAGGACCGCAATGACCGCTCCCGCCACCACCGACAGCGCGCACGACGAGGCTCCGGTCGCTCCGGATCACGGCGACCGGGCCCCGACGCGGCGCTACGGCCTGCTGGCGCTCGCCGCCATGCTGGTGGTGGGCCTGCTGCTCGGGTACGCCGGCGGCCTGCTCACCCCGGGGCTCACCCGGCCCGGTGACACCTCGGTCGAGGCGGGCTTCGCGCGGGACATGACCACGCACCACACCCAGGCGGTGGAGATGAGCCTGACCGCCTACCGGTCGGCGACGCTGCCCGAGGTGCGCCAGATCGCCGTGGACATCGCCACCGGGCAGCAGGGCGAGATCGGCGCCATGCAGACCTGGCTGCGGGAGTGGGAGCTGAGCCCGACCGGGTCCGAGCCCCCGATGTCGTGGATGTCCGACGGAGCCGGCGTCAAGAACGGGCTGATGCCCGGCATGGCCACCCCGCAGGAGATGGCCGCGCTGCGCGACGCCAAGGGCATCGAGGTCGACCGGCAGTTCCTGGCCCTGATGTACAACCACCACCTGGGTGGCATCCACATGATCGACGCTGCGCTCGCCGAGACCGACAACGCCGAGGTCGTGCGGGTGGCGCAGACGATGAAGGCCACCCAGCAGACCGAGCTGAACAACCTCCGGCAGCTCCAGGCACAGGCCGCCAAGGGCTGAGCGACGGACGGGCCCGCGTTCTGCCGCACAGCGGCGGGGCGCGGGCCCGTTTCTGTCGGCCGGCGCGCTCACCGAGCGACGCGGACGGCGAGCGGCGCGGACAGCGAGCGGCGCGGACAGCGAGCGGCGAGCGGCTTGGTCGTGGTCGGCGAACAGCGAGCGGCGCGGACATGGTCAGCGAACAGCGAGCGGCGCGGACATGGTCAGCGAACAGCGAGCGGCGCGGACATGGACGGCGAGCGGGCCCGGACGCCGACGGCGAGCAGCTTGGACGTGGTCGGCGAACAGCGAGCGGCCTGGACGTGGTCGGCGAACAGCGAGCGGCGTGGACGTGGAGGGCGAGCGCGTCGACGCGGAGAGCGAGCGGCGCGGATGGCGAGCGCGACGGCGCGGGGCCACGGACGGCGAGCGGTGAGCGGCACGGGGCGCGGAAGGCAGGCGGGGCCGGTTGGCAGGGCGCGGGCCGGCTGGCAGGGCGCGGGCTGCGAGCGGCGGGCGTGGGCGGGGGTGACAACGACCCGTGCACCTTGATCCACTCCAGATCGCCGATGTCGGGGTGTCCCCACGAGCGGATGCCCCGATATCGCCGACCTGGAGTGGATCAAGGCCGATTCAGCGCCCAGGGCTTGATCCACTCGGGCTCTGGACGTTGACTTTTAGGCACTTTGTCCCTGTCTGCGCGGTCTGTTCGATTTGGGCGGTGCAACCGATTACGTTGCTTAGAGAGTTTTCTCCACACATATCGTGACCAGTTGCGATTCGGGCTCGTTGCGCAGGACGTGGGGGTTGCACTCAGAGACGCACGGCGTTCGGTCACCAGCTGGTGCCGACGCCACACCATCGGTGGTGACGGGGCGGTGGCAGCCGTCCGTCGCGGACAGCGGCAGGGCGAGCCGGGAATGCTCAGCCGCGAACAGGAACTCGAACTGATCGACGTGCTGCGGGGCGTCCACCCCGACGAGTTCGGCCTGGACGAGGAGCTGTGGACGCGGCAGAGCCTCACCACGCTCATCCAGCGCAGGTTCGACCTGCCGCTGGACGCGGGCGCGGTCGGCGCGTACCTGCGGGCCTGGGGGTTGGGTCCGCGGGAACCGCGCGAGCGTGCCTGCGGGCTCTGCGTCAGCGCGGTCGAACGTTGGGTACGCAGCGAGTACCCGGCGATCACCCGGGCTGCCCAGGAGCACCTCGCCGAGGTCTACTGGATCGGGCGGGTACGGCTGCGCGGGACCATGCCGGCGGCCGACGTGATCTCCGCCGTCTCGTCCCGCGGCCGGGTGCGCTTCATGATCACCACGCCGACGGTCGACCCGCCGCTCCCTCGCGACTTCGTGCTGCGACTGAGCGGCGAGGAACAGCGCACGGTTCACCTGATCGTGGACGGCTCATGGCCGCGCAACGAGTGGCCGCGCCGGCTCCCCCGGCGGATCGTGCTGCACCCGCTGCCCAGCTGCGGCCGGGCGGTCGCGGCCTGACCGCTTCCGGGGTGGTCGCAGCCTGACCATTCGCCGCCCGGATCGCCGGAACCGCCCGGACCTTCAGGGCCGCCCGGACCAACAAGGCCGCCCGGACCAACAGGACCGCCCGAACCAACAAGGCCGCCCGAACCATCAGGGCCGCCAGGACCAAGCCCGCTCGGACCAACAGGACCGCCCGAATCAACAGGCCGGCAAGGATCAACAGGCCGTCAAGACCAACAGGGCCGCGCGGACCATCACGGCCCCCGGCGACCAGGGCGGTCGGGCCGTTGGCGACACGATCCGGGCGCCGGATACCGATTCGGCGTTCGCGGAGGAGGTTTGCTAGTCTTCTCCAGTCGCTGAGCCCCCGTAGCTCAGGGGATAGAGCACCGCCCTCCGGAGGCGGGGGCGCAGGTTCGAATCCTGCCGGGGGCACCAAAGCTCAGCACGAAGGCCCCTGACCAGGGTGAACCGGTCAGGGGCCTTAATCATGTGCCCGACGGACCGCCGTCCATGGCGGGGGCCTGTGCCGAAACAGACGCGCACGGCACCGCCGGCCCCGTCGCTGCGACGCCGGCCGCACTCCGTCTTCCTCGGATCTGTTAACAACCCTTGATATTAAACTTCACGAACGTCAATATGTGGAGGTCGCGGGTCGTCGATGCCTGGGGAGTGAGCCATGAGAAGCCGTCGGATTTTCGCAGTGGTGGCCGGGGCGGCGATGACCGTCGCGACCGCCGTCGCCTTCGTCCCCAGCAGCACCGCCGCCGTGTCCTCGGCGGACGCCACCCTGATGGTCGCCTGCACCGCGCCGGCCTGGGCCGAGGGCAGGACCTACCAGGCGGGCACGCAGGTCACCTACGGCGGCCGGCTCTACCAGGCCCTGGTCACCCACACCGCCCATCCCGGCGCCGGCTGGAACCCCGCCTCGACCCCGTCGCTCTGGCGTGACCTGGGCGCCTGCTCGGGCGGCACCCCGCCGCCGACCGGTGGAACCTGCGGGGTGAAGTCGCGGCCCGCCGGCAAGGTGCTGCAGGGCTACTGGGAGAACTGGGACGGCGCGTCCAACGGCGTGCACCCCGGCCTCGGCTGGATCCCGATCACCGACAGCCGGCTCCGTCAGCACGGCTACAACGTGATCAACGCGGCTTTCCCGGTGATCCGCGCGGACGGCACGGTGCTGTGGGAGAACGGCATGGACGCCGGCGTGAAGGTGGCCACCCCGGCCGAGATGTGCCAGGCCAAGGCCGCCGGCGCGACCATCCTGATGTCGATCGGGGGTGCCGCGGCGGGCATCGACCTGAGCTCCAGCGCGGTCGCCGACCGGTTCGTCGCGACGATCGTGCCGATCCTGACGGCCTACCACTTCGACGGCATCGACATCGACATCGAGACCGGCCTGACCGGCAGCGGCAACATCAACACCTTGTCCACGTCGCAGGCCAACCTGATCCGGATCATCGACGGCGTGCTGGCACGGATGCCGTCGAACTTCGGCCTGACCATGGCGCCGGAGACGGCCTACGTCACCGGCGGCAGCGTGGTCTACGGCTCGATCTGGGGCTCCTACCTGCCGATCATCAAGAAGTACGTGGACAACGGCCGGCTCTGGTGGTTGAACATGCAGTACTACAACGGCAGCATGTACGGCTGCGCCGGTGACTCGTACCCCGCCGGCACCGTGCAGGGATTCACCGTGCAGACGCAGTGCCTCAACAACGGCCTGACCATTCAGGGCACCACCATCCGCGTTCCGTACGACAAGCAGGTTCCGGGCCTGCCCGCGC
>NZ_RCVI01000172.1:0-5054 GCF_003667455.1 Micromonospora sp. CV4
GAGTTACGGCGGTCATGGCGGAGGGGAAACGCCCGGTCACATTCCGAACCCGGAAGCTAAGCCCTCCAGCGCCGATGGTACTGCACTCGTGAGGGTGTGGGAGAGTAGGACGCCGCCGGACAATCTTCCAGTCGAGGGCCGCCCCATCCGGGTCGGCCCTCGACTGCGTAGCGCCATTGGTGGCGCAATGAGGAAGGATGTACCTGTGAGTTCAGGACCGCAGGGCGGAGACCGTCCCCGTCGATACGAAGACCGTACTGACGGCCAGGGCGGCCGCGACCGCGGCCCGCGCCGCGACGACCGTCCCCCGTACCGGGGAGACCGCGACAACGCCGGCGGCGCCCGAGGCGGATACGCCGGCGGCCGCGACGCCGGTTCCCGTGGTGGTGACCGTGACGGTTCACGCTCCGGCACGCCCCGTGAGGGCGGCTACCGCGGCGGCGACCGTCGCGACGGCTTCCGTGGCGGCGACCGCGACAGCTCGCGGTCCAGCGCCCCGCGTGAGGGTGGTTACCGTGGCGGCGACCGCGACGGTTCGCGGTCCAGCGCTCCGCGTGAGGGCGGCTACCGGGGCGGTGACCGCGACGGCGGTTTCCGTGGTGGCGACCGTCGTGAGGGCGGCTTCCGTGGCGGCGACCGCGACGGTTCGCGGTCCAGCGCTCCGCGTGAGGGTGGTTACCGGGGCGGTGACCGCGAGGGTGGCTTCCGTGGTGGCGACCGTCGTGAGGGTGCTTTCCGTGGCGGCGAGCGCCGCGAGGGTGGCTTCCGCGGTGGTGACCGCGAGGGTGGCGGTTTCCGCGGTGGTGACCGTCGCGAGGGTGGTTTCCGTGGCGGCGATCGCGACGGCTCGCGTTCGAGTGCTCCCCGCGAGGGTGGCTTCCGCGGTGGTGACCGCGAGGGCGGCGGTTTCCGTGGTGGCGATCGTCGTGAGGGCGGCTACCAGGGCGGCGACCGCGGCCGGTCCGGCCCGTCCCGTGAGGGTGGCTTCCGCGGCGGTGACCGCGAGGGTGGCTTCCGTGGTGGTGACCGCCGTGAAGGTGGTTTCCGTGGCGGCGACCGCGACAGTTCCCGGTCGAGCGGCCCGCGTGAGGGCGGCGGCTTCCGTGGCGGTGACCGTCGCGAGGGTGGTTACCGCGGTGGTGACCGCGAGGGTGGCTTCCGTGGTGGTGACCGTCGTGAGGGTGGTTTCCGCGGTGGCGACCGGGACGGCTCGCGCTCGGGTGTTCCCCGCGAGGGTGGCTTCCGCGGTGGTGACCGCGAGGGTGGCTTCCGTGGTGGTGACCGTCGTGAGGGTGGTTTCCGCGGTGGCGACCGGGACGGCTCGCGTTCCGGGGCGCCCCGTGAGGGTGGCTTCCGTGGTGGTGACCGTCGTGAGGGTGGTTTCCGCGGTGGCGACCGGGACGGCTCGCGCTCGGGGGCGCCCCGTGAGGGTGGCTTCCGGGGTGGCGACCGTGAGGGCGGCTTCCGCGGCGGCGACCGTGGCGGCTCGCGTCCAGGTGCTCCCCGCGAGGGTGGCTTCCGTGGCGGCGAGCGGCGTGAGGGTGGCTTCCGCGGCGGCGACCGTGAGGGTGGCGGTTTCCGTGGTGGTGACCGCCGTGAGGGCGGCTTCCGCGGCGGTGACCGCCGTGAGGGCGGTGCGCCCCGTGAGGGTGGCTTCCGCGGTGGCGACCGTGAGGGTGGTTTCCGTGGTGGTGACCGCCGTGAGGGCGGCGCTCCCCGCGACGGCGGCTTCCGGGGCGGTGACCGTCGCGAAGGCGGCGCTCCCCGCGAGGGTGGCTTCCGCGGTGGCGACCGCCGTGAGGGTGGCTTCCGCGGCGGCGACCGTCGCGAGGGCGGCGCTCCCCGTGAGGGTGGCTTCCGGGGCGGTGACCGCCGTGAGGGCGGCGCTCCCCGCGAGGGTGGCTTCCGCGGTGGCGACCGTGAGGGTGGCTTCCGTGGCGGTGACCGCCGTGAGGGCGGCTACCGTGGCGGCGACCGTGAGGGTGGCTTCCGGGCCGATGACCGGCCGCGTCGCGAGGGCGACTTCCGCCGCGACGACCGCGGTGCGGGCTCCGATTCGTCCGAGCGTGGCCGCACCCTGGCCCCGGCGTTGCCGGACGACATCGTCGCGACCGATCTCGACAAGGACGTTCGCGCCGAGCTGCTCTCGCTGAACAAGCCGGTCGCCGAGACGGTGGCGCGGCACCTCGTCGCCACCGGCCAGCTGATCGACGAGGATCCGGCCGAGGCGCTGGCGCACGCACTGGCGGCCCGACGCCTCGCGTCGCGCATCTCCGCTGTCCGTGAGGCGGTCGGCCTGGCCGCGTACCACGCGGGGGAGTGGCAGACGGCGATCGCCGAGCTGCGCACGTACCACCGGATGAGCGGACTGCAGAGCCACCTGGCCGTGCTCGCGGACTGTGAGCGCGCCCTGGGCCGGCCGGAGCGGGCCATCGACCTGTTCCGCGGCGCCGACCGGGAGAAGCTGGACCAGGCCGTGGCGATCGAGCTGCTGATCGTCGCCGCCGGCGCCCGGGGCGACCTCGGGCAGAAGGACGCCGCCGTGGCGATGCTCCAGGTCCCGGACCTCACCAGCGAGGCCACCGTGCCGTGGACGGCGCGGCTGCGTTACGCGTACGCCGACGCGCTGCTCGCGGTGGGTCGTCGTGAGGAGGCCCGCGAGTGGTTCTCCCGCGCCGCTGACGTGGACACCGAGGGCGAGACCGACGCCGCGGAGCGGCTGCTGGAACTCGACGGTGTGCTCATCGAGGGTGACGAGGAGGACGAGGCGGCCGAGGAGATCGCTGCCGGCCCGGGTACTCCCGGGGCGGTGCCGGCTCGCCCGGACACCGAGCTCACCGCCGCCGACGACCGCGACGACGACCGCGACGACGAGGACGACCTCGAAGACGAGGACGACCGCGACGAGGACGACGACGACCGCGACGAGGACGACGACGACCTCGACGAGGACGACGACGACCTCGACGAGGACGACCTCGACGACGACGAGGACGACGACCGCGAGGACGAGGACTTCGACGACGAGGAGGACGGCGCTGCCGGCCCCTCCGGCGACGACGAGGGCCTCGACGGCGAGGACGAGGACCGTCACCCGGACGAGAGCGGACACGCCCAGGCGGACACCGCTGCCGACCGGACCGATGCGGCCGACGACGGCGGCGCGGTGAACACCGACGGGAACGCTTCGGGCCGGGGCGACGAGTCGGGGTCGACGCAGCGGTGAGCGTGGACGCCGGGGAGCGGCTGGTCGACGGGTACACCCTGGTCGTTTTCGACCTGGACGGGGTGATCTACCTGATCGACCGGCCGATCCCCGGCGCCGTCGACGCGGTGGCACGGTTGCACGCCGAGGGGCGGGCGGTGGCGTACGCCACCAACAACGCCTCCCGCCGGTCCAGCGAGGTCGCCGATCTGCTGACCGGGATGGGTGTGCCGGCCCGACCGGAGGAGGTACTCACTTCCGCCGCGGCCTCGGCGGAGCTGCTGCGCGATCGGCTGCCCGCTGGCGCGCCGGTGCTGGTGGTCGGCGCGGAGGCGCTGCGCGCCGAGCTGCGTGCGGTCGGGCTGACCCCGGTCTCGCGGGCGGACGAGAAGCCGGCGGCGGTGGTGCAGGGCTACGGTCCGCAGGTTGGCTGGGCCGAACTGGCCGAGGCGTCGCTCGCGGTACGGGACGGCGCGATCTGGATCGCCACCAACACCGACCGGACGCTGCCCAGTGGCCGGGGACCGTTGCCCGGCAACGGCGCGCTGGTCGCGGTGCTGCGTACGGCGTTGGAGCGGGATCCCGACGTGGTGGTCGGCAAGCCGGAGTCGGCGCTGTTCGAGACCGCTGCCCGGCGCAGCGGAGGGGGCCGGGCCCTGGTCGTCGGCGACCGGTTGGACACCGACATCGAGGGCGCCCGCCGGGCCGGGCTGGACAGCCTGCTCGTGCTCACCGGCGTCAGCCGCGTACCCGAACTGCTCGCCGCCGAGCCGCAACGGCGTCCCACGTACGTCGCGCGGGACCTGGCGGGACTCTTCGACCCGGCCGCGGTGGTGCCGGTCCCGGGCCCGGCGGACGCCGGTGGCTGGTCGGTGACGAATCGCGGTGGCTCGCTGGAGCTGGCCGGTTCGGGTCGGCCGCTGGACGCGCTGGCCGCGCTGTGCGCGGCGGCGTGGTCGGCGCCGTCGTCGCCGCGGATCCGCTCGGCGGGCCCGGATGCGGCCGGCGCGTTGGAGAGCTTCGGTCTGCCCGCGGGAGGATGAGCCGGGCGCCGTCGGCGCTCGTCAGAGCAGCTTGCGCAGCTTCAACAGGTCGAACGGGTTGGCTTTGATCGACACCCGGCGGGAGGTCACCGCGCCGGTGACGTCCAGGTCACCGCGGACCAGGGCGAGCAGGTCGTCGCTGGACGTGCTCAGCGCGATCTTGGCTTTGGGGTCGTCGCCGTCGGTCAGCTCGATCAGCCGCCCGCCGCTGATCCGGCCGTGGAAAGCGGTGTCCAGGTCGGTGATCCGGCAGGCCAGCGTCCGGTCCAGGTCGATCCGTTCGCGCACCGTCTCGGCGTTGCGATCCAGCCGGGCGGCCAGCTCCTGCAATGCCTGCCGGCACTCGTCCACGCTGGCCACATCTCCCCCTTGGTGATCGCCACGCCGTCCTCGGCACCGTACCGCACAGGACAGTCCGGGGTGCCCGGTAGCGTGACACCTGCACACCCCGCCCCGTGGAAGGACTCAGGCATGCAGGACGCGTGGCGCGCCTACCTCGAACTGGCCATGGGCCTGGCGGAGGCGCCCCGGAAGAAGGCCCAGGACGTGGCGCGTCGCCTCGTCGGGTCCGGCGGCGCGACCGCCGCCCAACTTCAGGCCCTCGGCGAGGAGTTGGTCACCACCGGCGCCGCCAACCGGGAGGCGCTGACCAAGCTGGTCCGTTTCGAGGTTGATCGGGCCCTGGGCGCGGTCGGCCTGGCCACCGCGGACGAGGTGGCCGAGCTGACCCGGCGGGTCCGCGACCTGGAACGGCAGTTGCGTGAGGCGCGGGCCGGCGAGCCGGCCGGCGCGCCGCCCGCCGGTCC
>NZ_RCVI01000114.1:0-5053 GCF_003667455.1 Micromonospora sp. CV4
CCCTCACCCACACCGGCCGCCCTGGGCGCCGACTTCGCCATCGCGGAGAAGTCCCTGCTCAGCTACGGTGCCGCCGTGACGATCAGCAATCCTGGCCCGGTGCCGGTGGCGCAGTGGAAGCTGGTCGTCACCCTGCCCCGGGAGTCGCTGCGGGTCAGCTCGGTGCAGGGCGCACAGGCGAGTCACGACGGTGCGGTGTGGACGTTCGTACCCGACGGGAGCGCCGGGCCGGTGTCCGGCGACGCGCCGGTGCGGGTGACGTTCCGGGTCAACGGTTCGGCGGGCAGTTCCGCCCCCACGGCGTGCAGCATCGACGAGGTCGCCTGCACCGGTCTGTCGGACTGACCTGCCGCACCGGCCATCCCGTACATCCAGGGTTCGGGCGGCAGCCACGCTCGATTGATCATGAGTTCGGGTCCGCTTCCTACCGTCCCGAGCATGACTGTCCTATCCGCATCATCGTCGCTCGGTCGCGCCGCGACGAGGTTCGTCGCCGTGCGTACCCGGGCTGCCGCCACCATCGCCGCGCTCGCCGTCACCGGCGCCGCCGTCGCGGTGGCCGTCGCGACGTCGTCGCCCGCCACCGCCGAGCCGGGCACCGTCGTCGTCTCAGAGAGCTTCTCCTCCGGGTCGCTGCCCGTCGGCTGGAACGCGGTCGACGGCGCCTGGAAGGTCCAGAACGGCCGGCTGTACGGAACCTCCGCCAGCTCGGGCGAGAACAACAAGATCACCTTCGGTCGGCACCTGGCCGACTTCCGGCTCGAGGCGACCATGCGCTTCGAATCGGTCTCCGCCGCCACCCGCTGGGCGTCGCTCGGCATCGACGTCCCGGCCAACGGCGCCACTCCGTGGTGGATCGCCACCATGCGCAGTGGCACCACCGCCGCCAACGGTCTGGAGTTCGCCCAGCGGACCACGGCGAACGCCTGGGTCGTGACGAACACCGCCTCCGCCCCGTACGCCGCCGGCACCGGTCGGGACGTCCGCGTCGCGGTCGAGGTGCACGGCACCCAGGCCCGCTGGATCTTCGACGGGCGGGAGGCGATGCGCACGAACAGCCTTCAGCGCTCGACCAACGGCGTCCAGGCGCTCTTCGTCAACGGCGGCACCGTCTCGTACGACGACGTCACCGTCACCGAGCTGCCGCCGAACGGCTACATCCGCCCGAAGGGCAGCCCGCTCACGGTGATCGCACACCGAGGCGCGTCCGCCGCCGCCCCGGAGAACACCCTGGTCGCGCAGGAGATCGCGCGCAAGGGCGGCGCCGACTGGATCGAGAACGACGTCCAGCCGAGCAAGGACGGCATCCCGTTCATCCTGCACGACGGCACCGTCGACCGGACCACCGACGGGACCGGCAACATCCGCGACCTGACCGCCGCGCAGATCAAGGCCCTCGACGCCGGCTCCTGGTTCGGTCCGCACTACGTGGGCGAGCGGGTGCCGACCCTGGCCGAGCAGCTCGCGGACCTGCGGACGCGCGGCGGCAGCCTGCTGCTGGAGATCAAGGGCAGGCACACCCGGGCCGAGGTCGCGACGATCATCAAGGTGATCCGGGACGAGCAGATGATGGGCCGGGTCTTCGTCCAGAGCTTCGAGGTCGACGCCCTGAAGTACACCTACGAACTCGCCCCCGAACTGCCGCTCGGTCTGCTCCGCAGCAGCCTCGACGCCGACCCGGTGGCGATCTCCCGGGAGCTGCACCTGACCGCGTACAACCCGGACGGCAACGCGTTGCTGGCCCGGCCGGAGGTCGTCGCGCCGCTACACGCCGCCGGCGTCGCCGTCATGGCCTGGACGATGGACTCCGCCGGCCTGTGGCAGCGGTTGGAGCGGATCGGCACCGACGGGGTCATCACCAACCGCGCGTCCGAGCTGGTCGGCTGGAACTCGGCGTTCATGCAGCGGGCTCCGGCCGACCCGACCGTGCGGATCACGTCGCCGGTCGACGGGGCACGGCTCGACCGGGCCCAGTCCCCGGTGATCGCGGTGGCCGCCACCAACGCGGACACGGTCACCGTCACGCTCGACGGCAAGAAGTCCGCCGCCGGACGCAAGCTGGACCTGACCAGGCTGACCCCAGGCCGGCACACCGTCCGCACCGAGGTGGCCGGTCCGGAGGGCACCGCGACCGCGACCAGCACGTTCACCGTGACGGTGAGCCAGGCCGGGCTCGGCTACCTGCTCCTCACCTCCGGCGCCGAGGCGGCCGCGATCAACGCCATGACCGTCAAGCTGGTCCACGGCCAGTACGCCGAGCTGGCCACCTACGTCGACCGGCAGGCCGGCAAGCTGGTGCCGTCCGAGGTCGCCAGTGTCATCGCGGCCGACGCTCGAACCCTCGCGTTGACGTAGTCCGTCGCCACGCTGGGGTCCCCGCTGCGCCGGCGCGGACCCCAGCGCCGTCCCGTGCCGGACGGCCGGCCCACCGGCGCCCACGTGGGGTGGGGCCTTCGGTCGGCCCGCCGGCGTGTGAGGATGCGCCTCATGCGTGCCGTGATCTTCGACGAGTTCGGTGCCCCGCCCGAGGTCCGCGACATCCCGGACGCGGTGCCGCCGCCCGGGGGCGCGGTCATCCGCGTCGAGGCGACGGGGTTGTGCCGCAGCGACTGGCACGGTTGGCAGGGCCACGATCCCGACATCCGCCTGCCGCACGTCCCCGGTCACGAGTTCGCCGGCGTGGTCACGGCGGTCGGCGCCGGCGTACGCGACTGGCGGCCCGGCGATCGGGTGACGGCGCCGTTCGTCTGCGCCTGTGGGCGGTGCCCGACCTGCCTCGCCGGCGATCAGCAGGTCTGCGAGCGGCAGACGCAGCCGGGCTTCACCCACTGGGGCTCGTTCGCGGAGTACGTGGCGGTGCGCGACGCCGACGTCAACCTGGTCCGGCTCCCCGACGAGCTGGACTTTCCGGCCGCGGCGGCGCTCGGCTGCCGCTTCGCGACGGCGTTCCGGGCGGTGGTCGGCCAGGGGCGCGTCGCCGCGGGCGAGTGGGTGGCGGTGCACGGGTGCGGCGGTGTGGGGCTGTCCGCGGTGATGATCGCGGTGGCCTGTGGCGCGCGGGTGGTGGCGGTCGACGTGGCCCCCGGCGCGCTGGAGCTGGCCAGGAGCTGCGGGGCCGCGGTCTGCCTGGACGGCAGCGCCCGGACCGGTCCCGGGGCGGTGGCCGCCGCCGTTCGGGAGGCGACCGGCGGCGGCGCGCACCTGTCTCTCGACGCGTTGGGCAGTCATGCCACCTGCGCCGCCTCCATCGAGAGCCTGCGTCGGCGGGGCCGGCACGTGCAGGTCGGGCTCCTCCCCGCCGCGCAGGGCCGGCCGGCCCTGCCGATGGATCTCGTGATCGCGTTCGAGCTGGAGCTGCGGGGCAGCCACGGCATGGCGGCGCACGCCTATCCGGAGCTGCTCGGGCTGGTCACCGCCGGCGTGCTACGGCCCGCCGAGCTGGTCACCCGCACGATCGGCCTCACCGAGGTGCCCCACGCGCTGGCCACCATGGACGGCCCAGCCGCCGGCGGGATGTGCCTCATCCGGCCGCACTGAACGGGCGTGGTGCACGCGCCCAGGACGTGCGCAGGCGGCGCCGACGGACGCCCGCTATGCGGCGGCCGGCGCGCTGAGTGGGCCCTCGTTCCCGCTGCGATCCAGCGCGGACACGCAGTAGGTGAGCGGACCCTCGGCGGGGGCGGTGCGGTCGACCCAACCCGTACCGCGGGCGGTGCCGACGAGCCGGGCACCGTCGCCGTCCACGCGGTAGACGGCGATGCTCGTGGCGCCGTCGGCGCGCCAGGTCAGCTCCACGCCGGTGTCCGCACGCCGCACGCCGGTGACCTCGGGGGCTGCGGGCGGCGCCGCCGGCAGCTGCGCCATCGTGGGCACCAGCGCCGGGCCGGCGTAGTGCGCCGCGCTGTACCGGCTGACCGCCCCGAGCTTGTCCGCGCGCACCTGTTTGGCGCTGAAGTGCACGCTGCCACTCACCCCGTGCAGGCGGTTGAGGGCGAGCTGGCGGTCCAGCTCGGCCGGGTCGCGCCAGGCGCCGCGCTCGCCCACCCGGTAGTCGGCCTGGCCGATGTAGAGCTGCACCCGGGTGCCCTTCACCGTGGCCGCCCACCAGGGCAGGAGTTTGGCGTAGTCGGCCTTGCCGAATCCGATGTGCCAGTAGAGCTGCGGTACGACGTAGTCCAGCCACTGCTCGCGTACCCAGAGTCGGGTGTCGGCGTAGATGTCGTCGTAGCTCTGCAGGCCGGCGGTCGCGGAGCCGGCCGGATCGGTGCGCTTGTTGCGCCAGATGCCGAACGGGCTGATGCCGAACTTCACCCACGGCTTGATGGCCTTGATCCGTTCGCTCATCTCCCGGACCAGCGTGTTCACGTTGTCGCGGCGCCAGGCGTCCTTGTTCGCGAACCCCCCGCCGTAGCGGGCGAACGCCGCGCCGTCCGGGAAGTCCTGTCCGGCCTCCGGGTACGGGTAGAAGAAGTCGTCGAAGTGCACCCCGTCGACGTCGTACCGCTGGACCGCCTCCAACATCGAGTCCTCGACGAAGGCGCGCGCCTCGGGAATCCCCGGGTTGAAGTAGAGGCGACTGCCGGGTCGGTCGGCACTGGGGTAGGTCACCACCCAGTCGCGGTGCCGCCGCAGCGGGTGTGTCGGCGCGAGCTGGTCCAGCCTGGGGCCGGGTCCGCCGACGCTGGCCGGCTGTCCGCCACGGTACGGGTTGAACCAGGCGTGGAACTCCAGGTTGCGGGCGTGTGCCTCGGCGACCATGAACTCCATCGGGTCCCAGCCCGGGTCGCGGCCGTCGCGGCGTCCGGTCAGCCACTCCGACCAGGGCGCGTACGCGGACGGCCAGAGCGCGTCCCCGCTCGGGCGTACGTGCACGAAGACCGCGTTGTGGTTGCGCCGTACGGCGAGGTCCAGCCAACCCCGGAACTCCGCCCGCGCCGCCTCGGCCGGCAGCCCACGACGGCTCGGCCAGTCGATGTTGTTCACGGTGGTGATCCACATGCCGCGCAGCTCGCGGGGCGCCCGGGCCGGCTGGCCGGCGCAGGTCGGGGGGCCG
>NZ_RCVI01000443.1:0-5001 GCF_003667455.1 Micromonospora sp. CV4
CCGGTGGCACGGTCAGCCCGGTCCCCTTCGTCGGGGTGGAGGAGGTTCGGGGGGCGGAGGGCGTGGTCCGGCCGGTGCTGGGCCGGGGTGCGGTGGCCCGTCCGGTCGGCGCGCTCGTCGTGGCCACCGCCAACGGATCCGCCGGAGGTGTGTCGTCCTCGCCGGCCAGCAGCCAGCCGCCGGTCGCACCGACCGCGGCGAGGAGCACGGCGACCAGCCCGCCGCCCAGCAGCACGCTGGCCCGGCCCGCGCCGCCGCCGTCCCGGCCGGCGACGGCATCCTGCCGACCCGTGTTCGCGTCCATCATTGCGCCCACCGCCTCATCACCGGCGACCGTACCGGTCGTCGCCCAACCCGTTGCGTCCGCGGTCCACCCCGGCGGGTAGTTGCCACTCGCCGGGTCGACGACGGGACGTTACGCTGCCCGGCATGGCCAGACGGGGCTGGGGAGTATCGATCGTGACGGCGATCGGGGTCGCTGCCGGCGCTGGCGCCGCGCAACTTGGCTTCGGCTACGGGCTCGGCGTCATCACCTGGACGCCCACCGATGCGGGCGCCACCGACACGGCCTGGGCGGATGGCCTCGCCTGGGCCACCTGGCTCGCCGCCAGCTCCACTGTGCTGGGTGCGGTCTGCGCGCAGCGCCTGCACCAGAGGGCCGTACCGCCTGCGGCCGAGCCGACGGTGGTCGACCCGGACCCGACGCCTCCCGCCGCGCCGTCCCCGACGGGCGAGCCCGAGCCGGCAGAGCGGTCGGAGTCGGTGACGTCCGGGCCCACGCGTCCGGCTGCGGTCGAGGGCACGAGCCCGGCGTCGGCCCAGGTGGCCGAGGTTCCGCCCAGCGAGCATGGAGGCCTGCTGCGACGGGTGTCCCTGGCACTCGGCGCCGCGATCGGCGGGCTGGTCACCGTGCTCCTGGTCGCCGTACCCGCGCGGGTCGCGGTGGGCGCCGACACCGGTGCGCCGCAACGGGTGGCGGCCGTGCACGCCGGGCTGGGCATCCTGATCGGGGTGCTCGTCGCGCTCTGGGCGCTGCGCTCCCGCGCCGCCGCGGCGAACGTGACCGCGACGGCCGCCTGGCTCTGGCTGCTCGCGGTGGTCTCGGTGATCGACGGGGTACGCGTCGGGCGCGGGCTGACCGGCGCCCAGCTCGGCACCTGGCAGCTCGACCCGGACCACCCGCGGTACTGGATCGGGGACCAGCTCTACTGGCCCGGTGCGCTGCTGGCGCTCGTTCCCGCGCTGCTGATCGGCGCGCTGGCCGCCCGGCGAGCCGCCCGCTCGGCCGGGCATCGGGTCGGCGCGGCGGCCTCCGGCGCGGCCGGGCCGCTGCTCGTCGCGCTCGCCTACCTGACCACCCTGCCGCGCTGGTCGGCGCTGGGCCCCGCGCAGCTGTCCACCCAGGTCATCGCCCCGTACGCGGTGATCGTCGGCGTCGGCGGCTCGGTGCTGGTCGCTGTCCTCGCCGAGCGGGTTAACCGGAGTCGGCGGGTTGACCCGGACGCGACCGACCCGGTGGGAGCGGACGCGCAGCGGGTCGCCGAAGCTGACTCGACCCGGGCCGGCGAGCCCGACGCCGATCCGGCACGCCCCACGACCGGGGCCGGCACGGGACGCGGTACGGACGCAACCGGTGTCGCACCGCCGGCGGCCGGGACCGTTCCGCGGAAGCGGGATGCCGCCCGCGTACCGCGGGTGCCGGCGCCCCGCACGGACCCGGACAGCTCCGAGCCGACCGCTCCGGTGGACGGCGAGCCGGTGGAGGATGCGGCGTCGGGCGGCCGGCGGAGCCGGTCACCCCGACGGAACGGGCGACCCGGCACGGATTGAGACCCGGCCTCAGTCGACCGGCCAGGTGTGGACCGGCTCGTTGCCGCGCTGGAGTTCCGCGTAGCGCTGGACCATGTGGTGCAGCGCGGCGGCCCGGTCCATGCCCCGGTGCCGCTCGGCCGCCCAGACCGCCTCGGTCTGCCAGACGGCACCGTTGCGGCCGGTCCGGCAGCGCTGCTCGATGATGCCGAGCAACCGGTCGCGCTGGGCCGGGGCGACGCCGAACCCGTCCAGGCCGGCCGCGGCGGTGGGCAACAACTGATCCAGCACCAGCTTCGTGACCGGCACATCGCCGACCCGCGGCCAGTGCAGCACGGCGTCCAGGCCGCGCCGGGCGGCGGCGTGGAAGTTCTCCTCGGCGGAGCTGAAGGTGAGTTGGCTCCAGATCGGGCGGTCCGCCTCGGCCAGGCCGCGGGCCAGCCCGAAGTAGAAGGCCGCGTTGGCCAGCATGTCCACCACGGTCGGACCGGCCGGCAGCACCCGGTTCTCCACGCGCAGGTGCGGACGGCCGTTCATGATGTCGTAGACCGGACGGTTCCACCGGTAGACCGTGCCGTTGTGCAGCCGCAGCTCACCGAGCTGGGGCACACCGCCGGAGTGCAGCACCTCCACCGGGTCCTCGTCCTCGCAGATCGGCAGCAGCGGGGGGAAGTACCGGACGTTCTCCTCGAACAGGTCGAAGATCGAGGTGATCCAGCGCTCGCCGAACCACACCCGGGGGCGTACGCCCTGGGCCTTGAGTTCGTCCGGGCGGGTGTCGGTGGCCTGCTCGAACAGGGCGATCCGGGTTTCGGCCCAGAGCTGACGGCCGTAGAGGAAGGGAGAGTTCGCCCCGATCGCCACCTGCACCCCGGCGATGGCCTGGGACGCGTTCCAGTAGTCGGCAAAGCTGTCCGGGGCGACCTGGAGGTGGAACTGGAGACTGGTGCAGGCGGCCTCGGGGGCGATCGAGTCGGTGTGGGTCCGCAGCTGCTCGACGCCGCGGATGTCGAGCTCGATGTCCTCGCCCCGGGCGCCGACGATCTGGTCGTTGAGCACCCGGTAGCGCTCGTTGGTGGAGAGATTGTCCTCGACGAGGTGCCCCTCGGTGAGGGTGGGCAGGATGCCGACCAGGACGATCTTGGCGTCGGACTTGGCGGCACGCTCGTCGGCACGGGAGAGGCTGCTGCGCAGGTCATGCTCGTAGTCGGCGAAGCCGGTGCCCTCGATCAGCCGGGGCTCGGCGTTGAGTTCCAGGTTGAACTGCCCCAGCTCGGTCTGGAAGAGCGGGTCGGCGATGTCGGCGAGGATCTCCTCGTTGCGCATCGCGGGCTCGGCCGCCGAGTCGACCAGGTTGAGCTCGATCTCCAGGCCGGTCATCGGCCGGTCGGCGTCGAAGCCGAAGTCGTCCAGCATCAGGGCGAAGACGTCCAGGCACCGCCGGACCTTCTGCCGGTAGCGGACGCGGTCCTCCCGGGTGAAGGCGCCCTGCGAGACGTCCCTGCCCATGTGTCCTCCCGGCAGCCGGCGCGATCGGGATCCTGCCGTCCCGGAAAGCGCATTGTGAACCATCCACGTTAAGAGCGCCCACCTGACCGGAGCCAGGGGCCGGCGCCGATGATGCGAAGCCGCCGGCGTGGATGCGCTCGTGGCGCCATCTGTACCCCGTCGGGAGCGTGCCGGATCCGCCTGGGGTGGGAACAACCCGTGACAATTCACACCCAGGTGGCGACGGCTGGCGAAGACGACGCCGGGCCCGCGCCGACGTGCGGCGCGGGCCCGGCGTTCCGGTGATCCGGAGGATCAGGCCTGGCGGACGGCCTCGCCCTCGATCTCGATCTTAATCTTGCGGCCGACCAGTACGCCGCCGGTCTCCAGCGCGACGTTCCAGGTCAGGCCGAACTCCTCGCGGTCGATCTCGGTGCTCGCGGCGAAGCCGAAGATGTCCTGGCCGAACGGGCTGCGGCCGACGCCCTCGAACTCCACCTTGAGCTCGACCGGACGGGTGACGTCCTTGATGGTGAGGTCACCGGCGAGCACGAACTCGTTGCCGTGACGGGACGTGACCCCGGTGCTGCGGAACTCCAGCGTCGGGTACTTCTCGACCTCCAGGAACTCGGGGCTGCGCAGGTGCGCGTCCCGGTCGCCCTGGGTGGTGTCGATGCTGGCGGCCTGAATGGTGGCGACGACCGACGACTGCAGCGGGTCCTCGGCGATGGTGATGGTGGCGGCCGCCTCGCTGAACTCGCCGCGGACCTTGCTCACCATCATGTGTCGGGCGACGAAACCGACCCGCTTGTGCGCCGCGTCCAGCGCGTAGGTGCCGGCCGTCGGGATGGTGAGGCCGTCCCAGTCGCGGGTAACCGCATCGATGCTGCTGGTCATGCTGCTGTCCTCCAGAGAATGTTTAGTAGCCCAACGACTGCTTGAGCAACTATAGCCATAGCAATATTCCCTGTGTCAAGTACTGCTAGGATGAACGAGTGACCAACGTGTTCGACGATCCTCGGATCACCGCCGTCGGCCTGCTCTACGAGGTGCACGCCGGGCTGTCGGCCCGGTTCGCCGCCCAACTCGACGAGCAGGGCCTCTCCGTGGTCGAGTTCGAGGTGCTCACCCGACTAGCCCGCTCGCCCGGCAACCAACTGAGGATGACCGATCTCGCCGCGCAGACCTCCCTGTCCACCAGCGGGGTGACCCGTGTGGTGGACCGGATGGAACGCGACGGGCTGCTCACCCGCCGGGCCTGCCCGTCCGACCGCCGCAGTTCGTTCGCCGTTGTCACCGCCGCCGGCATGCAGCGGCTGGACGACACGCTGCCCGGGCATCTCCGGATCATCGAGCAGTGGTTCACCGGCCAACTCGACCCCGAGGCCCTGGCCGCGCTGCTCGACGGCCTGCGCCGGGTGCGCGACGCCGTCCACCCGTGCGCCACCGCCGGCAGCACCGATGCCCCCGAGCAGGAGGCGGAGGCGAACGGTCCGGCCTGAGCGTGTCGCACCACCGGCAGAAAGACCGGCAGAACTGACCTTGGCAACCGGACCTATCGCTCGGAATAGACTTTCCGCCCCGATAGCGGTGGCAGGCTTCCTGCACCGGGGATTCACCGGGGGGTGACGGCGCGGGCGGACAGCGAGGGGTAGTACCAAGGGGGCTTTTCGTCCGCGCCACTCCCGCCCGGCCGCCCGGAAC
>NZ_RCVI01000113.1:0-4981 GCF_003667455.1 Micromonospora sp. CV4
ACCATCCCCTGAGCCAGATGACCACCACCCCGCTGCCGCGCCCCACCGCCGTGGCCACCACCTCGTTCGACAGGAGCGTCGCCTGATGCCGCAGGGACAGCCGAGCACGGTGCCCACCGACGGGTTGACGACCCGGCAGCGACGCCACCGGCCACTGCTGATGGTCCACACCGGACAGATGAAGGGAAAGTCCACCGCCGCCTTCGGGCTGGCGCTGCGGGCGTGGACCGCCGGCCTGCCGGTCGGGGTGTTCCAGTTCGTCAAGAGCGCCAAGTGGCGGGTGGGGGAGGAGAACGCCTTCCGGGCCCTCGGTGAGGTGCACGAGCGCACCGGCCAGGGCGCGCCGGTGGCGTGGCACAAGATGGGCGAGGGCTGGTCCTGGATCCAGCGCGGTGGCGACGCCGACCACGCCGCGGATGCCCTGGAGGGTTGGCGGCAGATCCAGCGCGACCTGGCCGCCGAGCGCTACGGGCTGTACGTGCTGGACGAGTTCACCTACCCGATGAAGTGGGGCTGGGTGGACGTCGACGAGGTCGTCGCCACCCTGGCCGACCGCCCCGGCTTCCAGCACGTGGTCATCACCGGCCGGGACGCCGACCCGCGACTGGTCGCCGCCGCCGACCTGGTGGCCGAGCTGACCAAGGTCAAGCACCCGATGGACGCCGGCCAGAAGGGCCAGAAGGGCATCGAGTGGTGAGCACCGGGCCGTGGGCGCTGCCCCGGGTGGTGGTCGCCGCGCCGGCCAGCGGACACGGCAAGACCACCGTCGCCACCGGGCTGCTGGCCGCGCTGCGCCGCCGGGGCCTGACGGTCAGCCCGCACAAGGTCGGCCCGGACTACATCGACCCCGGCTACCACGCCCTCGCCGCCGGACGGCCCGGCCGCAACCTCGACCCGTTCCTGGTCGGCCCCGAGCGGATCGCCCCGCTGCTGCGGCACGGCGCGAACGTCCCGACACCCGCCGACGTGGCCGTGGTGGAGGGCGTCATGGGCCTGCACGACGGCGCGGTCGGCCGCCGCGAATACGCCTCCACCGCCCACGTCGCCCGGCTGATCGAGGCGCCCGTGCTGCTGGTGCTGGACACCACCGCGCAGGGCCGTTCCGCCGCCGCGCTGACGCTGGGCATGGCCGCCTTCGACCCGGCCGTACGGATCGGCGGCGTGATCCTCAACCGGGTCGGCTCGCCCCGGCACGAGACGCTGCTGCGCGACGCCCTCGCCGAGGTGGGCGTACCGGTGCTCGGGGCGGTCACCCGGGCCGCCGAGGTGGCCGCCCCGGCCCGGCACCTGGGGCTTATCCCGGTCGCCGAACGGGCGCCCGAGTCCCTCGCGATCGTCACCGCCCTCGCCGAGCTGGTCGAGTCCACCGTGGACCTGGACGCCGTGCTCGACCTCGCCCGGAGCGCCCCACCAATGACCGCGCCCGCCTGGGACCCGGTCGCCGCCGTCGGCGGGCCGGCCGGCGCGGAGCGGGCCCTGGTCGCCCTCGCCGGTGGTCCGGCCTTCACCTTCTCGTACGCGGAGACCGCCGAACTGCTCACCGCGGCCGGCGCGGACGTGGTCACCGTCGACCCGCTGCGCGATCCGGCGCTGCCCACCGGCACCCGCGCCGTGGTGATCGGCGGCGGCTTTCCCGAGGCGTACGCGGAGGCGCTGGCCGGCAACAGGGCCCTCCGCGCCGAGCTGGCCACCTTCGACGGGCCGATCGTGGCCGAATGCGCCGGGCTGCTCTACCTCGGGCGGTCCCTCGACGACGCGCCCATGTGCGGCCGGCTGGACCTGACCGCCCGGATGACCGGCCGGCTCACCCTCGGCTACCGCAAGGCGGTGGCCGTCACCGACTCTCCGGTGGCCCGGGCCGGCGAGCCGGTACGCGGGCACGAGTTCCACCGCACCAGCACCGACCCGGGGCACGGCGACCGGCCGGCGTGGCGCTGGGACGGCGCGGAGCACGGCTTCGTCGCCGGCCGGGTGCACGCCTCCTACCTGCACACCCACTGGGCCGGCCACCCCGGGGCCGCCCGCCGCCTGGTCGAGGCGTGCCGATGAGCGCCGCCGTTCGTCCCGCCGCCGCAGGGCACGGCGGGTCGGCCGACGCCACGTTGACCGGCGTCGGTGTCGGACCCGGCGACCCGGAACTGCTCACCGTCAAGGCCGTGCGGGTCCTGCGCGAGGCCGACCTGGTCCTCGTACCCGTGATGGCGGACCGGGCCGAGCCGACGGTGACCGCCGGTCCGGCCTCGACCGGCGCGGAGGCGGGGCGCGCCGAGCGGACCGTGCGCGCGTACGTCCCGGCGGACCGGCTGCGCCGGCTGCCGTTCGCCCTGGACGACCGGGGCGGGGTGACCGCCCGCCGGGCGGCGGCCTGGGACGCCGCCGCGCGGGTCGTCGTGGAGGCGATCGACGCGGGCGCCCGGTCACTGGCCTTCGCCACCATCGGCGACCCGAACGTCTACTCCACCTTCGGCTACCTGGCGCAGAGCGTCCACGCCCTGCGTCCCGGGGTGCGGGTGGCGACCGTGCCCGGCGTCACCGCCATGCAGGAACTGGCCGCGCGCAGCGGCACCCCGCTCTGCGAGGGACGCGAACCGCTGACCCTGCTGCCGGCCACCGCCGGGCTGGCGCTGTTCGCCGACGCCCTCGCCGGGCCGGGCACCGTGGTCGCGTACAAGGGCTGGCGGCGGCACCCGGAGCTGCTCGCCGAGCTGCGCCGACAGGGCCGGCTCGCCGACGCGGTGCTCGGGCGGAGCCTGGGGCTCCCCGGGCAACGCGTCGGCCCGGTCGACGACTCCGAACACGACCTGCCGTACCTGTCGACGCTGCTGGTCCCGGCCCGCCGCGACCACCGAGGAGGAAAACTGTGACCAGCCACGGCAAGGTGTGGTTCGTCGGCGCCGGTCCCGGCGCGGCGGACCTGCTGACCCTGCGGGCCGCCCGGGTCATCGCCGAGGCGGACATCGTCATCTGGGCGGCCAGCCTGGTGCACGCCGACGTGCTCGCCCACGCCCGGCCCGACGCCGAGATCGTGGACTCCTCGCAGCTGCCCATCGAAGGGGTGCTTCCGCTCTACACGCGGGCCGCCGAGCAGGGGCTGACCGTGGCGCGGATCCACTCCGGCGACCCGGCGCTGTGGGGGGCGGTGCAGGAGCAGCTGGACCTGTGCCGGGCACTCGACCTGGCCGTCGAGATCGTGCCCGGTGTCTCCTCGTTCACCGCCGTCGCGGCGATCGTCGGGCGGGAGCTGACCGTCCCCGAGGTCGCCCAGTCGGTGATCCTCACCCGCCTCGAGGGCGGCAAGACCCCGATGCCGCCCGGGGAGCGGGTGCGTGACTTCGCGCGGCACGGCACCACCATGGCGCTGTTCCTCTCCGCGGCCCGCTCCGGGCAGGTGCAGGCCGAGCTGCTCGCCGGCGGCTACCCGGCGGACACCCCCGCCGTGGTGGCGTACCAGGCGACCTGGCCGGACGAGCTGGTGGTGCGCTGCACGGTCGGCACGCTGGAGGCGACCGTCAAGCAGCACCGGCTGTGGAAGCACACCCTCTTCCTGGTCGGGCCGGCCCTCGCTGCCGAGGGCACCCGTTCGCACCTGTACCACCCCGGGCACTTCCACACCTTCCGTCGGGCCGAGCCGGCCGCACGCGCCGAACTCCGCCGCCGGGCCGGCGCCCGCACCGGCGGAGCCCAGGACGGCGGGGAGCCCGCGACACCGGGCGCCACGTCGTGACGTACGCCGAGCCGCCGCTGCGCGAGCCGGACCTGCCGCGTACCGCGAAGGTCCGGCCCACCGCGCTGCGCACCGGCTGGACCACCGGCGCCTGCGCGACGGCGGCGGCCAAGGCCGCGGTCACCGCGTTGGTCACCGGCGCGGCCCAGCCGGAGGTGGAGATCGGGCTGCCCGCAGGGCGGCGGGTGCGTTTTCCGGTGGCCCGCTGCGAGCTGACCGGCACGCCGCCGGCCCGGGCCGAGGCGGTGGTGGTCAAGGACGCCGGCGACGACCCGGACGTCACCCACGGCGCCGAGCTGACCGCCACCGTGGACTGGACGAACACGCCCGGTCTGCGGCTCGCCGGCGGCCCCGGCGTCGGCACGGTCACCAAGCCGGGCCTCGGGCTCGCGGTCGGCGGCCCGGCGATCAACGACACGCCGCGCCGGATGATCAGCGAGGCGGTGGCCGAGGTGGTCGACCTCAGCGAGGTCGGCGTCCAGGTGGTGATCAGCGTCCCCCGGGGCGAGATCATGGCCCGCAAGACCACCAACCGGCGGCTCGGCATCCTCGGCGGCATCTCGATCCTCGGCACCACCGGAATCGTCCGGCCCTTCTCCACCGCCTCCTGGCGGGCCAGCGTGGTGCAGGCCGTGCACGTGATGGCCGCCCAGGGCGAGCGGACGGTGGTGCTCTGCACCGGCGGGCGCACCGAACGGGCCGCCCGGGCGCTGCTGCCCGAACTGCCCGAGGTCTGCTTCGTCGAGGTCGGCGACTTCACCGGCGCCGCCGTCACCGCCGCCGTGGGCGACGCCATGACCGGTGTGGTCTTCGTCGGCATGGCCGGCAAGCTGGCCAAGCTCGCCGCCGGCATCCTGATGACCCACTACACCCGCTCCAAGGTGGACCTGTCCCTGCTCGGCGCGGTGACCGCCGAGGCCGGTGGCGACGCGGCGCTGGTCGCCGCGGTGACCGAGGCGAACACCGGCCGGCACGCGTACGAGCTGTGGGAGGCCGCCGGGCTGCTCGCTCCGGCCGGTGACCTGCTCTGCCGGCGGGTCCGCCAGGTGCTGCTGCGGTTCGCCGGGCAGGCGGTCAGCGTCGACGTGGCCATGGTCGACTTCGCGGGCGCCCAGGTGGTCGCCTCCTCGGGCCGGTGGCCCCGGTGACCCCGGTGACCGTGGTCGGCCTGGACGCCGCCGGCGCGCCGCCGCACCCCGCCCTCGCGCCCGCGCTGGCCGCCGCCGGGCTGGTGGTCGGGGCCGCCCGGCACCTGGC
>NZ_RCVI01000111.1:0-4978 GCF_003667455.1 Micromonospora sp. CV4
TCCTCCGGGCGGGGGTTCGGGGTGCGCCGAGCCTAGGCGCGTCGCGCAGGTCGGGCAACCCGTTCCGCTCGCGCGACGAGGGTCAGGGCAGCGTCAGCCCGTACGCGGCCAGCACCTCCCCGATCGGCTGGTAGTAGGTGGTGCCGCCGGAGGTGCAGTTGCCGCTGCCGCCGGAGAGGATGCCGATGATGGTGCCGGTGGCCGCCACGTAGAGCGGCCCGCCGCTGTCCCCCGGCTCCGCGCAGATGTTGGTGCGGATCAGGCCGTAGACGACGTTGCCGCCGGCGTAGTTGACGGTCTGGTTGAGGCCGGTGACGGTGCCGCAGCGCACCCCGGTGGTGGCGCCGCTGCGGCACACCGCCTGACCGACGTACGCGCTGCCGGCGCCGTAGATCGTCAACAACCCCGGATAGGTGTAGACCGCGCTGGGGTGGGCGATCCGGCCGGTGTAGCGGATCAGGCCGTAGTCGTTGTTGGGAAAGCTGGTGGCGGTGCGGGTGCCGAGCACGGTGGTCTGCGCGCTGTCGGCGTACCAGGCGCCGGCGACGGTGGTGCAGTGCCCGGCGGTGACCACGTAGTAGGTGCTGCCGCTGCGCACGTTCGCGCCGAGCGAGCAGCGGCTGCCACCGCCGTAGATGGCCTGTCCGGCGGCGATCAGGGTGCGCAGCGTTCCGGGTTCCCGGCGCAGCAGAGCGCCGGCCCGGTCGGTCACCGTCCGGAGCACCGCCAGCTGGGCGGGAGCCACGGTGTCGTCGACGGTGAGGGTCATCCGGCCGGTGGCCGGGTCGTGGCCCCAGGCGGTGCCGGGCGTGCGTACGCCGGTCAGCACGGCCGCCGGGTCGGCGGCGGGCGCGGCGGGGCCGGCCCGGTCGGGGACGGCGGCCTGCGCCGCGCCGGGCGCGACGAGCAGGAGTGCGGTCAGGACGAGGGCGACGAGCGGGCTGCGGCGCATCCGAACCTCCGAAGAGATCGAGATATATGGATGTCGTCAAGCATCGCCCGGCGGCTGTCGCCATGGCAACCACGCCCGGTCGCGCGGGTGACCAGGGGTCGGCGGGAATCGTCGATCCGGGGACGGGCCACGCCGGCGCCGCCGATAATCCTCCAAGGATGCGGCGGGAGGCCGGGCATGACCACCGGAGGCACTGCGGCGCTGGTACGCCGCCCGGAAGGATCGGCCCGGGCCACCCTGCTGGAGCTGCTCTTCGACGTGGTCTTCGTGGCCGCCCTCGCTCTGGTCTCGAAGCTGATCGCCGAACGTGAATCCTGGACCGGCGCCGCGGAGGTGCTGCTGACGCTGACGGCCATCTGGTGGACCTGGTCGGTCACCTCGACCACGACCGAGTTCTACGACCCTGATCAGCGCCCGATCCAGGTCATCCTGATGGTCGCCATGGTGGGGTCGGTGGGGATGGCGGCGGCGCTGCCGATGCTCTCGGCGGGGCACGCGATGGTCTTCGCGATCGCGTACGTCACCACGCACGTGGTGCGCGGCGTCGTCCTGATCACCTCGTTGCACCGCCAGGGACACCAGGCGGCCAAGAGACGGGCCACGCGGTTCCTGTTCTGGTTCGTGGTCTCCGGCGTCTTCTGGATCGCCGGTGCGGTGACCGGTGCGCCGGACTGGAGACTCTGGGCCGTGGCGATCGCGATCGACCTGTTCTTCGCGGCGGTCCGGTACCCGACGCCCTGGCTGGGTCAGGTGCCCATCGAGCAGTACGACCGGACCACCGGGCACCTGGGCGAGCGGTACCAGCAGTTCATCATCCTGGCCCTCGGCGACATCATCCTGGTGCCCACCCTGGAGGTCAGCGGGACGCAGCTCGACCGTTTCCGGCTCATCGCCCTCTCCTGCGCCTTCGCCATCATGCTGCTGCTCTGGCAGATCTACGTCTTCCGGGCCGGTCAGTTCCTGTTGGCCGGGGCCGAGGCGAGGCTGGCGTCCCGACTGGCTCCGTACACCCATCTGGTGATGCTGGCCGGCGTGGTCGGCACGGCGGCGGCGTTCGACCTGGTCATCGCCCGGCCGACCGGAGCGACGCCGGTGCGGTGGCTCATGCTGATCGTCGGCGGTCCGCTGCTGTTCGTGCTCGGGCGCGTCCTGTTCACCTGGATGGTGACCAACAACGTGTCGTGGCGGCGGTTGGCCTGGCAGCTCCTGCCGCTGCTGGTGCTGCCGTGGGCCGGCGGTTGGCCGCCGCTGCTGGTCACCGTGGTCGTGGCGGCCGGGCTGGCCGGTCACATCCTGACCCCCGGCGGGGGTCGGGAGACCAGGCCGGGGCTGGAGTGGCGGCGAACCGACGACTGACCCCGCGACCGTCAGGCGAGGTGTCGGGCGGCCCACTCGGCGAGGTCCCGGGCGCAGGCGTCGACCGAATCCCGCCAGGTCCGCGCCGCGCCCTCCCCCGCCTCGTCGCTGACCTGCTTGACCAGCCGGCACGGCACGCCGGCCTGGTTGGCGGCCCACGCCACCGCGTACCCCTCCATGTCGACCAGGTCGGCGCGCTGCGCCAACCGGTCCCGTGCGGCGTCGTCGGCAACGAACGTGTCGCCGGTCGCCAGCACGGCGCCCTCGGCGGCCAGCGGCAGCGGCGCCCCGTACGTCTGGCCGGTCAGCGTGCGCAGCAGTGCGGTGTCCAGGTCGTGCTGGAGCACCGTGGCGACCTCGTGGATGCCGGCCCAGCCGGGCCGCAGCGCTCCCGCCGTGCCCAGGTTCAACAGCAGGGCGGGGCGCGGGCCGGCGGCCAGCACCGCCGCCACCGCGCTGGCGGCGTTCACCTTGCCCATCCCGGTGAGCAGCACCGGCAGCTCCGGCGGGAGGTACCGGGCCTCCTCCTCGACGGCGAGCACCACCAGCGGACGATCGGCCCGGACCGTACCCCGAAGAATCACCGCAGCATCGTACGGGCCGTCCCGGCGGCCGGCGCGGCGACGTCGGCGGACGTGTGCCCAGCCATCATTCAGCCGGCTCGCACCGCGTGTTCAGCCTGGTGCGGCAGGCTGGTCCGGCGAGCCACCGGACCCACCCGGGCGCGTCGTCGCCCGATGCGGCGACCGCGCCCGGACGAGAACCGTCCGGTCCGCCGACGGAGAGGTTGACGACGGTGTACGACGGGCAGGAGTTCCTCCGCGACAACCGCTGGTGCCTGAGCAGGCGGGCGCTGCTGACCGGGGCCGGTGCGGTCGGTGCGGCCGGACTGCTGAGCGCCTGCGGCGCCGGCGACCCCCCCGCCGGTCAGGCCGCTGCCACACCCGGCACCGTGCTGGCCCGTACCGCCGACGTGCCGGTGGGCGGCGGCACGGTCGTCGACGGTGTGCTGGTGGTCCAGCCCGAGGCCGGCGCCTTCACCGCGTACGACGCGACCTGCCCGCACCAGGGCGTGCGGGTCGGCGCGCCCAACGGCGGGGTCATCACCTGCCCGGCGCACAACTCCACCTTCTCGGCCAGCGACGGCGCTCGCCTCGGTGGCCCCGCGACGCGGGGGCTCACCGAGATCCCCGTCCGGGTCGACGGCACCAACATCATCCGGGCCTGACGAGGCCGGCCGCCGCGGTCAGTCGTCGGCGAAGCGGTACAGGACGAAGTCCTTGTCCGCGCCGCACGCGATCACCCGGGTGTTCCACGAGCAGGACGCGCTGCGGACGTCCTGAAGCTCACCCAGATCGTCGACCTCGCCCGACTCGGCCCACACGCCGGCCAGGACCCGGTTGTCCGCCACCGTGCTGGGCGCCTTGGCGAAGACCAGCAGGTTTCCCTCATCGAGGCGGACTGCCACGCCGCGGCGGTCCCGCAGCACCGCCTTTCCCTTCGCGTCGAAGAGGGTGACGGTCGTCTCCGGGCTCTCCCGCTGGGCGAGCAGCTGGGCGCCGAGCGGAACCAGGCCGGTCACATTCGGTGCCGACCACCGAACCGTGTTCTCACCCTCGGTCGCGGCCACCACCTCGGTGCGCTCGGCCTCGCTGTTCGGCACCTCCAGCAGGCACGCCCGCCGCTTTCCGCAGGCGACCAGCTCCGCCGGGCGGCGCTGATCGTCCCCGGCCCGATAGAGAACCACGGGCGTGGCGTCCGAGTTCAGGTCGTACGCCAGCAGCTGGTACCCGCCGTCATTCGCGGCCACGTAGAGCCGGTCCTCGTGCGCCACCACCAGGTCGTCGAGGTCCGCGACGTTGTCCCACCGGCGCACCACGGAGCCGGTGGCCATGTCGAGCAACCGAGCCGACCGGTCCGCACCGATCTGCACGAGTCGCCGCCCCTTGCTCGTCCACGGGTTGCGGGGCGAGCCGTCGAGGTACGCCGGCCCGCCGGCCGCCTCGTCGGTGCCCACCGGCCAGACGACGGTGCGACGGCCGTCGTACTGGCCGCGAGGGTTGGGCTCCGTCCACGTCTCGTCGCCGTTGCTCAGACGCAGGCCGACCAGTCGGCCGCCGGCCCGGTCCACGAGCACCGCCACGCCGTCGGCGAAGTACACGGTGTCGTCACCACGGATGGCCCGGTTCCAGCGCTGCGCGCCCGAGCGACCGTCGAGGACGGCCAGCTCGCGGGGGGTGCTGTCGCCCGGCGCGTCGGCGATGACCGCGACCGCCCCGGGAACGGCCACCAGCCCCGCCCAGTCGTCGGCGGTGACCTCGGTCTGCTTGCGCCACAGCTCGTCGCCGGTGCCGGTGTCGACGGCGACCACCTCCAGCCGTTTGTCCGCCAGCGGGTACCCGAGGTAGGCCCGGTCCTCGAGCACCGCCGTCCACGTACCGGCCGGCCGCTCGGGGCCGGCCGGCGGCCGGGACAGCTCACGCAGCGACCGGAACTCCAGGTCCGGGTAACGGTCACGGAGGAAATAGAGCGTCGCCGCGGTGGCCACCCCGGCCAGGGCGAGCACCGCGCCGAGCACCAGCCAGCGGGCCTGCCGCCAGCGCGCCCGGGAAGCCGGGGCGGTCGGCGGCGGGGTGGCACCGGAACCGCCGGCCAGGGTTGCCGGTACGC
>NZ_RCVI01000110.1:0-4887 GCF_003667455.1 Micromonospora sp. CV4
CCCCGCAACGGCACCCGCACACGCGGCGCCGACGGCCGCTTCCGCCCGGTCCGCGCCGAACAGGCCGGCGCCGCCCGCGCCGACGCCCCCGACACCGACCCGGCCGCGGCCTCCTCCGGGCTGGACGAGGTCCTCGACTCCGCCGGCCCGTCCACCGAGACGGACGGCCCAGCTGCCGGTGGGGTGCGGCCGCGGCCGCAAGAGGGACGGGCGGCCGGCGGCGAGCCGGACGAGGAACGGCCTGCTCCCCCGCCGCTGCCGGAGGACCGGTTCCTCAACCGGGAGCTGTCCTGGCTCGACTTCAACGCCCGGGTGCTCACGCTCGCCGAGGACCAGCGCACCCCGCTGCTGGAGCGGGCCAAGTTCCTCGCCATCTTCGCCAGCAACCTCGACGAGTTCTACATGGTGCGGATCGCGGGGCTGAAGCGCCGCCTCTCCGCCGGCCTTCCGGTACGCGGCGGCGACCGGCTGCCCCTGCGTACCCAGCTGGAGCTGATCGCCGAGCGGACCGCCGAACTGGTCGCCCGGCACGCCGCCTGCTTCGTCGACGACGTGCTGCCCAAGCTGGCCGACGAGAGCATCCGCATCCTGCGCTGGGGCGACCTGGGCGACGCCGAGCGGGAGCGGCTGCGCACCTACTTCCGGGAAGCCATCTTCCCGGTGCTGACCCCGCTCGCGGTGGACCCGGCGCACCCGTTCCCGTACATCTCCGGGCGGTCGCTGAACCTGGCCGTGGCGGTCCGCGACCCGGACGGTGGTTCCGAGCTGTTCGCCCGGGTGAAGGTGCCCAACAACGTTCCCCGCTTCGTACGGGTGGACCGGGACCAGCCGGGCGTGCGGATGGTGCCGGTGGAGGACCTGATCTCGGTGCACCTGGGGCAGCTGTTCAGCGGCATGCAGGTGGTCGAGTGTCATCTCTTCCGGGTCACCCGTAACGCCGAGGTGGAGGTCGACGAGGACCGCGACGAGGACCTGCTCCAGGCCCTGGAACGGGAGCTGGCGCGGCGCCGGTTCGGCCCGCCGGTCCGGTTGGAGGTGGCCGCCTCGATCTCCGATCACATGCTGGACCTGCTCGTCCGGGAACTGGACATGGACGACCAGGATGTGCTGCGGGTGCCCGGGCTGCTGGACCTCTCCGCGCTCTGGCAGGTCTACGGCGAGGCGGACCGGCCGGACCTCAAGGACCCGCCGTTCGTGCCGGCCACCCATCCCCGGCTCGCCGAGGGTGAGGTGCCGCGCAGCGTCTTCGCCACCCTGCGCGACGGGGACATCCTGGTGCACCACCCGTACCACTCGTTCGCCACCAGCGTGCAGCGCTTCATCGAGCAGGCCGCGGCCGACCCGAACGTGCTGGCCATCAAGCAGACCCTCTACCGCACCAGCGGTGACTCGCCGATCGTGGACGCGCTGGTCGACGCGGCCGCCGCCGGCAAGCAGGTGGTGGTGCTGGTGGAGGTGAAGGCCCGGTTCGACGAGGTGGCCAACATCGGCTGGGCCCGCACCCTGGAACGCGCCGGCTGCCACGTGGTGTACGGCCTGGTCGGCCTCAAGACGCACTGCAAGACCGCGCTGGTGGTCCGGCAGGAGGGCAACCAGATCCGCCGCTACTGCCACATCGGCACCGGCAACTACCACCCGAAGACCGCGCGGCTGTACGAGGACTTCGGCATGCTCACCGCCGATCCGGAGGTCGGCGCCGATCTCACCGACCTGTTCAACGTGCTCACCGGCTACAGCCGGCAGACCGCCTACCGGCGGCTGCTGGTCGCCCCGCAGGGCATCCGCAGCGGCCTGATCGAGCGGATCGAGCGGGAGATCTCGCACGTCCGCCTCGGCATGCCCGGCCTCGTCCAGTTCAAGGTCAATTCACTGGTCGACGAGGGGGTGACCGACGCGTTGTACCGGGCCTCCCAGGCCGGTGTGCACGTGGACCTGCTCATCCGGGGCATGTGCACGCTGCGCCCCGGGGTGCCGGGGCTGTCGGAGAACATCCGCGTCCGCTCGATCCTCGGCCGGTTCCTGGAGCACTCCCGCATCTTCCGGTTCGGCAACAACGGCAACGCCGAGTTCTGGATGGGCTCGGCGGACCTGATGCACCGCAACCTGGACCGGCGGGTGGAGGCGCTGGTGCAGGTGAGCGACCCGGTGGCGCGAGCGGAGCTGGACCAGGTGCTGAACCTGGCGATGAGCCCCGACGTGGACGCGTTCGAGCTGGCCGGTGACGGCTGTTGGAGCCGGCGTACCGGTGGCGACGAGGCGACCCGGCAGCATCTCCAGGAACTGCTGCTGCGCCGCGTCGGTGGCACCGCCGGCTGACCGGGTCGCGGCATAGGCTGACCTGATGGTGGAGGAGGAGCAGAAGCACGAGGTGGACGACGCCTACGTGCTGCCGGACCTGTCCGCCACCACCCCGGCCGGTGGGCGGGTCCGCGCGCTGCCGCCGGTGACGTTGGTCGCCCGCTACCTCGACACCGTCGACCTGCGCCTCGCCCGGGCCGGCGCCTCGCTGCGCCACCGCCGGGGCGACGATCTGCCCTGGACGGTGAAGCTGCCCACGTCGACACCCGGCGTCCGGCACGAGATCTCCCGCCCCGGGCCGGTCGGGCAGCCACCGCCGGAGCTGGTGGAGCTGGTCACCGCCCTGCACCGGGGAGCGCCGCTGGCGCCGGTGACGGTGGTGCGGACCGTCCGGCACGCCCACGAGGTGTGTGACAGGGCCGGCACCGTGCTCGCCGAGGTGGTCGACGACCGGGTGACCGTGCTCGACGACGCCGGCGCCACCACCGGCGCCTTTCGCGAGCTGGAGGTGGAGCTCAAGGCCGGCGACCGCACACTGCTGGACCGGATCGGCGCGGTGCTGCGGGAGGCCGGCGCGCGGGGCGGAACGTTCGTTCCGAAGCACGTACGCGCGCTGGGCGCGGCGGCGCAGGCCGAGCCGGACCTGGTCGCACCGGCCGGGCTGCCGGCCGACCCGAGCGCGGGAGACGTCGTGACCGAGGCGGTCCGCAAGGAAGTCCGCCGCCTGCTGGCGCACGACCCGCTGGTCCGGCTGCACGCCCCGGGCGGCGGCGGTGACAGCGCCGTCCACCAGATGCGGGTCGCCTGCCGGCGGCTGCGCACCGACCTGCGCACCTTCGCGCCGCTGGTCCGCAAGAGCTGGTCCCGTTCCCTGCGGGCCGAGCTGCGCTGGCTGGCCGACGTGCTCGGCGCGGCCCGCGACGCCGAGGTGCTGCGTGACCGGCTGCGGCGCACCGCGACCGCCGATCCGCTCAGCCCACTCGACCCGGGCGCGGTGGACCGGCTGGACGCGGCGCTCGCCGAACGGCAGCGCCTGGCACTGGCCGCGGTGCACGAGGCGCTGCGCTCCCCGCGCTACCGGGCCCTGGTGGACGCCCTGGTGCTGGCCGCCCGCGCCCCCCGGCTCACCCGCCGGGCGGCCGCACCGGCGGAGCGGGCGCTGCCCGGGCTGGTGGCCCGCCCGTGGCGACAACTGACCGGGCCGGACGGCGTCCACGCCCTCGACCCACTCGCCCCCGACGACCGCTGGCACACCGTGCGCAAGGAGGGCAAGCAGGCCCGGTACGCGGTCAACGCGGTGGTCCCGGCCCTCGGCAAGGGCCCGCGCCGGCTGGCCCGGGCGCTGGCCCGGGTTCAGGACGTGCTGGGCGAGCACCAGGACGCCGCCGTCGCCGCGGACACCTGGCTGGCGCTCGCGGCCGGCCGCCCGGACGACCACGAGCTGGCGGTCACCGCCGGCCGGCTGGCCGAACGGGAACGCGAGACGGTACGCCGAATGCGCGCCCGCTTCCCCGCCGTCTGGCACAGGGCGACCCGGCGACGGCGGACCCGATGGCTGCCGTGACCGGCATCCGGGCGGCCGGTGGGGTGGCCTGGCGACCGACCGCCGACGGTGTGCAGGTCTGTGTCGTGCACCGTCCGCGCTACGGGGACTGGACGCTGCCGAAGGGCAAGCTGGAGCCGGGCGAGCACCCGCTGGTCGCGGCGGTACGCGAGGTGGCCGAGGAATCCGACGTGCAGGGCGTGCCGCAGGTGCGGCTGCCGTCGGTGCGCTACCGCAGCGAGGGCCAGCCGAAGCTGGTCGACTACTGGTCGATGCTCGCGGTGGGCAGCGGCGGCTTCCAGCCCGGCACGGAGGTGGACGACGTGCGCTGGGTCGCCGTGGACGACGCGATCCGGTTGGTCAGCTACCCGCACGACGCCGAGGTGCTGGGCGCGTTCGCCGCGCTGCCACCGGTGACCGGGACGGTGGCGCTGCTGCGGCACGGGCACGCCGGCAAGCGGGCCACCTGGACCGGGCCGGACACAGGCCGGCCGCTGGACGCCGAGGGATGGGCCCAGGCGTACGCGTTGGCCGCCCTGGTCGCCCTGGTCCGGCCGGCCCGTCTGGTGTCGGCCTCACCGCGCCGCTGTGTGCAGACCCTGGACCCGGCTGCCGCGCTGCTCGACCTGCCGATCGAGATCTGCGGCGATCTGGACGAGCCGCAGCCGGGCCAGCAGCTCGACGAGCAGGTCCTCGCCACCGCCGCCCGGCTGCTGGAGCTGGTCGGCGCCGGCGGGCGGGTGGCGGTGTGCAGCCAGGGCAAGGTGCTGCCGGGCGCGTTGGAGCAGCTGACCGGCCGCGTCGACGAGGACTTCACCACGCCGAAGGGCGGTGGCTGGCTGCTCGCCTTCTCCGCCGACCGGCTGCTCTCCGCCGACCGCCTGTAGCCGCCGCCGACCGCCTGTAGCCGCCGCCCGACTGCGGTCTCCGGCGTGCGGCCGTCGCCTTCGTGATCCACCCGGTATCGGCGATGTCGGGGCGTCCCGCTGGCCTGGACAACCCGAGATCGCCGATCCGGAGTGGATCAGGCGCGGGGTCAACGGGGT